>NZ_LZMP01000025.1:0-69988 GCF_001691435.1 Gordonia sp. UCD-TK1
CGACCACCGACGTCGGGTCGTCGACCGCCCCGAGCTCGCGTTGCTGCCACAGTGCGTAGTCGGCGAACTGGACCGGCAGCGGCGGCAGCTCCGGCGTGCGGCCGGCGGCACGGTCGCGGTAGGCGGTCACGACATCGGCCAACAGCGGCCGCATGGACTCACCGTCACCCACGATGTGATGCAGCACCGCGAGCAGGACCCACGAACCCTCGCCGCGTTGCCACAACCGGACCCGGACGGGCACCTCGGTGGAGACGTCGAAACCGGCCGACAGCGCGTCGAGAAGCTCGGCCTCCGAGGCACATTCGACGAGCCGGGGCAGCGCGGCCGAACCGTCGGCGTCGTGGACGACCTGCGTCGGCCGGCCGTCGACGGCGGGGAAGGTGGTCCGCAGGATCTCCTGCCGGGCGACGACGTCGCCGATCGCCGCGCTCAGGGCCTCGACGTCGAGCTCGCCGCCGAGTTCGACACCGATCGGCAGGTTGTACGCCGCCGACGCCGGATCGAGGCGGTTGATGAACCAGATCCGCTGCTGCGCGAACGACAGCGGGATCTCCGCCGGTCTGGGCTCGACCCGGATCACCGGAGCGCGCAACCCGCCGCGGTGTTCTCCGAGAGCGGCCAGGGCGCGCGGGGTCGGGGACTCGAACACGTCCCGGACGCCGATGTCGGCGTTCAGCGCATCGCCAACGCGTGCGGCCAGTCGGGTCGCCGACAGCGAGTTGCCGCCGAGGGCGAAGAAGTCACCCGTCACCGACACCGCGTCGACGCCCAGCAGGTCGGCGAAGACGGCCACGACGCGTGCCTCGGCCGCCGTCTCCGGGGCCACGAGGTCGTCCGCCGCGATCTCCGGGGCGGGCAGGGCCCGCTTGTCCAGCTTGCCCGTCGGGGTGAGCGGCAGGGCGTCGAGCACCGTGATCGTCGCCGGGATCATGTACGTGGGCAACCGATCCGCGAGATGGTCGCGCAGATCGCCGACGTCGACGGCAGGCGCCTCCGACGCCAACACCACGTAGGCGGCCAACGACGACGCGACCGGCCCGCCCACCCCGAGCACCACGGCCGTCTGGACACCGGGATGCGAAGTCAGCGCGTTCTCGATCTCGCCGAGTTCGATGCGCAGCCCGCGCAGCTTCACCTGGTCGTCCGAACGTCCCAGGTACTCGAGCACCAGCTCACCCGACGCCGAGCGCACCCACCGGACACGGTCGCCCGTGCGGTACATGCGATCGCCGGGCACCCCGAACGGGGACGCCACGAACCGTTCGGCGGTCAGTTGCGGGCGCCCGAGGTAACCGCGTGCCAGCGAGACGCCGGTGGCGTACAGCTCGCCGGCCATCCCGACGGGCACCGGCGCCAGGCGCTGGTCGAGGACCAGCAGACCGGTACCCGGCACGGGCGCGCCGATGGTCACCGGTCCGTCCGGATCGAGCGGACCGCTGATGGTGACCGCCACCGACGTCTCCGTCGGACCGTACGCGTTGTGGAACGCGACCCGGTGCGACCACGCGCGGACGAGGGCGGTGGAAACCGCCTCACCACCCGAGGCGAGCATCCGCAGTGCGGGCAGCTCGTCGGGTTCGACCGTCGCCAGCACACTCGGTGTCAGGAACACGTGCGTCAGCGCGTGCTCGCGGAGGAATCCGGTGAGCACCTCGCCGCCGACGACCTCGTCCGGCCGGTAGACCAGCGTCGAACCCGAGGTCGAGGCGAGCAGCCACTCGAGCACCGAGGCGTCGAAACTCGGTGAGGCGTAACCGAGTACACGTGAACCCGGACGGATACCGAACCGCTGCGCCTCGGCGACCGCAAAGGCGTGTGCACCACGATGGGTGACCGCGACACCCTTGGGCACACCGGTCGAGCCGGAGGTGTAGATGACGTAGGCGAGCGCGTCGAGACGCGGGGCACCCGACACCTCACCCGGGGTGAGCGGACTGCCGTCGACCTCGCGCACCGCCTCGGAAAGGGTGTGCACATCGATCGACTCGACCTCGCCCGGGACGTCGACGCCCGAATCCGGTCCTCGTCGATCGGACGTGATGACCAGTCGCACACCGGAATCGGTGATCATGTGCGCGATGCGATCGGCGGGCAGCGTCGGGTCGACGGACAGGTACGCCGCACCCAGCTTCGCCAGGGCCCACTGCCCGACCAGACGGTCGACGGTGCGTCCCACCGCGAGCCCCACCACGTGATCGACGCCGATCCCCCGACCGGTCATCCACCGCGCGAGACGATTCGAGCGCTCGTCGAGCTCGGCGTAGGTGAGCGATGCGCCGGTGCCGTCGGTGACCGCGACGGTCTCGGCATGCGTGGCCGCGATGTCGGCGAAGACCTCGCCCAGCAGTCGCGGCTCCGGCGCCGCCGGACCGTTCACCGGGGCGAGTTCGGCGGCTGCCGCCGCGTCGAGCAGGGCGATCGCCGAGGTCGGCCGATCCGCATCGTCGACGGTCGTCCGCAGGATCTCGCGCAGTGCCGCACCGAACACCCGCACCTGGTCGTCGGCGAAGGCCGACGGGAGGTACTTGAGCTTCAGCAGCAGGCGATCGCCCGACGGTGACGACGCGAGGTTGAGCGGATAGTGCGTCGAGTCGTCGGCATCCACGCCGACGATCTGCAGACCACCGGCCAGCGACGTGTCCGCCGTCGACAGCGAGTCGGAGTCCACGGGGAACGACTCGAACACGGTGAGGGTGTCGAAGAGGGCACCCATCCCGGCCAGCGCGGTGAGGTCGGCGAGGCCGACGTGCTGATGGTCGAGGACTGCGACCTTGTCGGCCTGCATCGCGGCGAGCACGTCACCGATGGCGGCGGTCGGATCGACGTCGACGACGCTCGGGACCGTGTTGATGAACAGGCCGACCATGCCCTCGACACCATCGAGGTCCGACGGGCGGCCCGACACGGTCTCACCGAAGGCGACGACCCGGTTACCGGTCATACGCGACAGCAGTACCGCCCACGCGAACTGCAGGATCGTGCTGACCGTGACCCCGCGCTCGCGGGCGAGCCGGTTGATCGCGGCCGTCGTCCCGGCGTCGATCCACTCCTCGTGGTTGCGCGGCAACGAGGTGGTCGTGGCCTCCTCGGCGCCGGACACCAGCGTCGGTTCCTCGAGCGGCGACAGCACCTCCCGCCACGCGGCGAGACCCGCGGCCCGGTCGGTGGCGGCGAGACGCCGGACGTGATCGCCGAAGTCGGTCTCCGCGGCGATGGTGGCCGTGTACGGGCCGACCCCGGCGTAGAGCGCGAGCAGGTCCGCGAGGACCAGCGGCCCGGACCAGCCGTCGAGCAGGATGTGGTGGTTGGTCACGATCAGGCTCAGCGTCGTCGCGGAACCGGCGGCGTGCTCGACACCGACGAACCGCATGAGCGGCGGATTCTCCAGATCGAACGGCGTGATCCGTTCGGCGTCGGCGATCTCGCGCACCCGCTGTGCGGCCCCGAGGTCGTCGAGACCCGCCTCCAGGGACACTTCGGACCACGGCAGGTCGACGCGCGGGGGCACGACGGTCACCAGTGCACCTCCGGGCGTACGCACGTACCCGCTGCGCAACACCCGGTGGTGGGCCACCAGTTCCTCTGCGGCCGACCGCAATCGCGAGCGGTCGACGTCGCCCCCGAGGTGCAGGACCGCCTGGGTGACGTAGACGTCCACGCTCGCGGCTCCCGCCGACAGCCCATCGTCGACGGCCGACGGGTCTCGCGACGCCATCTGCGACTGGAAGTACAGACCGGACTGCAGCGGCGTGAGTGGCCAGACGTCCGCACCCGGGAAACGCACCGCGAGCGCGTCGAGTTCGGCCTGGGTGACGGGCGTGCCCGGCACGTCCGACGGCGAGCGGCCCGGGTCGCCGACCGCGGCGACGTGCTGCGCGAGCGCGACGAGTTCATCCGCCCACAATTCGGCGAGCGAGGCGATGTCGTCGGTCCCGAACAGTGCCGACGGGAAGGTGAAGTTGGCCGTCAGGCGCCGGGCATCGCCGTCGCTCTGCGTTCCGACGTTGACGCTCAACGGGTTCAGCGCGACCATCGCGCCCGACACCGACGGCGGCATCCCCGGTGCGCTCGGCGCGCCGGTGAACGGGATGACGTCGTGCTCGGGTTCGGCCGCGGGGCGTCCCGCGCGTCCGGCGCCGAAGAAGTTGAACCCGATGCTCGGCAGCGGACGCTGCGACAGCTCGGTATCGGCGCCGTAGCGCAGCACACCGAAACCGAGCCCGCCGTCGGGTTGCCCGAGGCGTTCCTCCTTGGCCGACTTCACCGCATGGGCGACGTCGGTGGACGGATCGACGGCGACCGGGGCGATCGTGGTGAACCAGCCGACCGTGCGGGACAGGTCGACGGCGCGTTCGCCGTCGGCGGTGACGATCTCGTCCTTGCGGCCGTGGCCCTCGACCAGGACCGTCACGGGTGCGACGTCGGCGATGCCGCGCGCGGCCTGCCACGCCCGGACCGCACGGGCGAACGTACCGAGCAGGACGTCGTTGGCGTTGCCGCGGAACGCTTCCGGCACCGAGGTCAGCGCGGCCTCGGTCACCTGCGCGTCGAATGAGTGGACCACCGACACCTCGGTGGCGAACCGGTCCCGCGACGCGTCGAAGTCGATCCCGAGATCGGTGGGCCAGGCCGGGAGCCGCTCGAGCCAGTACGGCAGCTCGGTCGCGCGCCAGTCGGCCTGTGCGCCGACCGCGTGGGCCCACGCCCGCTCGGACGTCGCCTCGGCCCGCAGCGCGATCGGCTGACCTGCTGCCCGCTGCGCCCATCCGATCACCAGGTCCTCGACGATGATCGGCCAGGACACCGCGTCGACACCGAGATGGTGAATCGCCAGGACCACCCGACCGACGCCGTCGACGTCGGTGACGATGCCGGCTGCGACGAGCACGCCGGTCGACGGATCGAGGTGTGCCAGCGCCTCGGCATGCGCGGCGCGCACGTCGGCGTCGTGGCCGGGGGTACCCACCGGTGCGGTCGAGGACCGCGCGAACACGTACGGCGCTGCGCCCGGACTGTCGGTGTGCGAACCATCTGGGCTCTCGCCGGAACCGGCGACGAGTTGCCAGCGGTCGCCGTCGCGGGCGAGACGGGCGGACAGCATCGGGTGTACCGCGATGAGCTCGGACAGCAACTCCGACAACGCGTCCACGGTGAGTCCCGACGGCCCGTGGAGCACCCGGTACTGCGAGAAGTCCGCGAAATCGCCGGGCTCCGATGAATGCTCGATCATCCACGACATCACCGGCAGGAGCGGCATGTCGCCATGCGCACCGCCCGTGGGTTCGTCGAGCGACGGCAGGCGATGAGCCTCGCCGGCGACCACGCGGGCCATCGCCCGGATGGTGCGTTGCTCGAAGATGTCTCGCGGCGTGAGCGTGAACCCCGCGGCGCGAACCGCCGAGGCGAGCTGGATCGACATGATCGAGTCGCCGCCGAGCGCGAAGAACGACTGGGTGACCGACACCCGCTCCAGTCCGAGCAGACCCGCCACGATGCTCGCCAGGGTCTCCTCGGTCGCGTTGGCGGGCGCGACGTAATCGGCGTCGAGCCCCGCGAAGTCGGGTGCGGGCAGGGCGCGGCGGTCGAGCTTGCCCGCGCTGTTCAGCACGACGTCGTCGATCGGCATCCACAGGGTCGGACGCATGTACTCCGGAAGTGCCTGCGTCACCGCGTCGCGCAGGACCTCGATGTCCACGGTCGACGGCGCGACATAGGCGACCAGATGCTGTCCGCCGCCCGGCGCGTCGGCCACCGTCACCGCGGCGTGCACGACCCCGGGCGCAGCCGCCACGACGGACTCGATCTCCCCGAGCTCGATGCGCTGGCCGCGCAGCTTCACCTGGAAGTCGGTGCGGCCGAGGTATTCGATCTCACCGTCGGTGTTCCACCGCACGAGGTCGCCGGTGCGGTAGAGCCGCGAGCCGGGCCGGCCGAACGGGTCGGCCACGAAGCGTTCGGCGGAAAGTCCCGGTTGCGCGGCGTACCCGCGGGCCACCTGCTCGCCACCGAGATAGAGCTCGCCCGGGACTCCCGTCGGGACCGGGTTCAGCCGCGCGTCGAGCACGTGGGTGGTCGTGTTCCAGACCGGCACGCCGATCGGCACGACCGACGGTGCCCGGGTGACGTCGGCGTAGGCCACCTCGACCGCTGCCTCGGTGGGACCGAACAGGTTCACGATCTGGACGTGCGGCAGCAGCTCGTGGGCACGGGCCACCACCGCGGGCGGCAGCGCCTCACCGGAGGCGAAGAGCCACCGCAGCGTACCCAGGCGCGAGACCGTCTCGGCCGGTACGACATCGAGGAACACCGACAGCATCGACGGGACGAAGTGCACCGAGGTGGCGCCGCTCGACGCGATCAGGTCGGCGATGTAGAGCGGATCGGCGTGACCGCCCGGTTCCGCGATCACCATCGTCGCACCGGTCAGCAACGGCGCGAACAGCTCCGGCACCGAGACGTCGAAGGTGTACGGCGTCTTCTGGATGATCCGGTCACCCACGGTCCAGGGGTACTCGTCGAGTCCCCACCACAACCGGTTGGCCACGGACGCGTGCGAGACGGTGACGCCCTTCGGCCGTCCCGTCGAACCCGAGGTGAACAGGGTGTACAGCGCGTCGTCACCGCGGATCGGCCGCACGCGCTCGGCGTCGGTGACCGGCGGAGTCGACGGATCGATGTCGCGGGTCGAATCGACGACGACACGCTGGATCCCGTCGTCGAGACCGGACAGGTCGGCCGCCACGGGCCGCGGTCCGACGAGGAGGACCCGCGCGGCCGCGGTCTCGACCATGTAGCGCACGCGGTCGCCCGGGGCCGCGGTGTCGATGGGCACGTACTGCCCACCCGCCGCGGTCACCGCGTGGACCGCCACGACCATCTCCACGCCGCGATCGATGCACACCGCCACCGCGACGTCGGGACCGACGCCCAGCGCCAGCAGCTCGCGCGCCACATCTGCGACCCGGGCTCCGAATTCGCGATAAGACAGCTCACGGTCAGCGAAGGTCAGCGCGATCGTGTCGGGATGCCGGGTAGTGCCGGCCTCTACCCCGGCGACAACGGATTCCGCTGCGATGACGATCTCGGTGCCACGGGACCGACGCAGTATGTCCGCAACCTCGGCGGGTTCGAGGAGCGCCGCCTCAGCCACCGGCGCCTCGGTCCGCGCCGTCAGCTGATCGAGGATCGCGACGAACCTGCGGGCCAGCTGAGCCACGGTGTCCTCATCGAAGAGGTCCCGTGCAAACACGAACTCGAGCGGCCAGTCGCCGTCGCGCTCGGGGACGGTGACACCGACGGTGAGGTCGAGTTTCGCCGGCGGGTCTGCGGGCGACATCGGTTCGATGTCGAGACCGGCAACGGAGGCCGGGGCCGTGTCGGCTCCCATCTCGGGGAGAGCCGTCTGACCGAAGGTCAGCATGACCTGCGCCAGTGGTGCGAACGCCTCCGACCGTACGGGGTTGAGTCGCTCGACGAGCGTCTCGAACGCGACGTCGGCGTTGGCGAACGCCTCGAGATCGGTCTCGCGCGCCTGCTCGAGGAGTTCGGCGAACGTCATCGACGGGGCGATCTGCGTGCGGAGGACGAGGGTGTTGACGAACATACCGACCAGCGGGTCGAGGACACGCTGGCCGCGTCCGGCCACCGGCGTCGCAATCGCCACGTCCTCCCCCGCCGACAGACGCGCCAGCAGAACCGCGAGCGCGGCATGTACCACGATGAACGGCGTCGCGTCGGCCTCGCGAGCGAGGTCGCGCACGCGGTCGCCGATCTCGGCCGGTATCACCGCACCGACCCGGCCGCCCCGCTGCGAGGCGACGAGCGGCCTCGGCCGATCGAACGGCAGCGTGAGCACCTCGGGCAGATCGGCGAGTCTGTCTGCCCAGTAGGACAACTGGGCGCCGATCACCGAGTCCGGGTCGGACCCGTCGCCGAGGACATCGTGCTGCCAGAGCGCGAAGTCGGCGAACTGGACCTCGAGCGGTTCGAAGTCGGGTGCCCGCCCGGCGACCCTCGCGTCGTAGGCGTTCATCACGTCGGCCAGGAGCGGATTCATCGATTCGCCGTCGGCAGCGATGTGATGGACGACCACTGCGACCACGGATCGGCCCGGCTCGACCGGCCAGACCCGCGCACGGACCGGCCAGTCGGCGCTCACGTCGAAGCCCGCGACGATCGCGCTCTCCAGCTCGCGCTGATCCGCCACGATCCCCCAGTCGAGGCGTTCGGCGATCTGCTCGCGCGGATGGATGAGCTGATATGCCGCCCCCTCGACGGAGGGGAAGGTGGTGCGCAAGACCTCGTGGCGGCCCACCACGTCGGCCATCGCCTGGCGCAGTGCGTCGGTGTCCAGAGGTCCGGTCACCTGCAACACCACCGGGATGTTGTAGGTCGGAAGCGACGGATCGAACTGGTTGATGAACCACATCCGTTGCTGTGCGAACGACAGCGGAACGAGTTCCGGCCGTTCGGCATTCGCGACGATCGGGGGCAGCGCCGCGGCGTGTCCGGACACCTCGCCCACCAGCGCACGTACTGTCGGCGCCTCGAACAGGTCACGCACCGAGGTCTCGACACCGAGTACCTCGCCCACCCGGGCGGCGACGCGCGTCGCCGACAGCGAGTTGCCGCCGAGATCGAAGAAGGACTCGGTCACGCTGACCTCGCCGAGGCCCAGCACCTCGGCGAACACCGCGGCGACCGCGGCTTCCTGATCGGTCTCCGGTGCCACGATCTCGCCGGCCTCGATGACCGGTTCGGGCAGCGCCGCCTTGTCGAGCTTGCCCACCGGGGTGAGGGGGAGCTCGTCGAGCACCGCGACCGACGCCGGCACCATGTGCGCCGGGAGACGTTCGCCGACAAACGATCTCAGCTCTGCCGGATCGACCTCGGCCCCGGTGGTGACCACGTAGGCGGCCAGTGCGGTGGCGACCGAACCGCCGACACCGACGACCACGGCCGAGCGGACCGCCGGATGCTCGGCGAGAACTGCCTCGATCTCACCGAGTTCGATGCGCAGACCGCGCAGCTTCACCTGGTCGTCGCTGCGTCCGGAGTACTCGATGACCGGGGCGCCGGCGGAATCCTGCTTCCAGCGCACGATGTCGCCGGTGCGATACATCCGGTCACCCGGGTGACCGTGCGGGTTCGCCACGAACCGATCGGCGGTCAGGCCCGGACGGTCGAGGTATCCGCGCGACAGCGCGCCGCCGTTGACATACAGCTCACCTGCGACCCCGATGGGGACCGGACGCAACTGCGCGTCGAGCACCATCAGGCCCACGCCGGCGAGCGGGCCGCCGAGCGAAACCGGCTCGCCCACCGCCATCGGCGCACTGATGGTCACGCCGATCGTGGTCTCGGTGGGGCCGTAGAGGTTCTGGATCCGCCGGAACGGCGCCCAGCTGTCCTTGAGCGCCTGCGGCACGGCCTCGCCACCGGCGTAGACGACCCGGAGGGCCGGGACGGCCTGCGGTTCGATGGTCGCGAGCACGGTCGGCGTCAGGAACGTGTGGGTGATCGCCTGCCGCATCATGAGGTCCTGCAGCGGCGGGCCGCCGACGGCGGCGGCGGGGCGGKAGATCAACACGCCGCCGGACACGATCGCGAGCAGGTACTCGAGCACCGACGCGTCGAAGCTGGGCGAGGCCGGACAGTGTCTCGATCTCGACGGACAGCGTGGCGTCGTCGAGACGGAGCCACGAGAAGCGATCCCCGGGCAGGGTTCCCGACGCCTCGACGGCCAGGCCCAGGATCGCGCCCGAATCCTCGACCATGTTCGCCACCCGTTCGGCGGGATAGTCCGGGTCGATCGGCACATAGCCACCACCGGTCTTGGCCACCGCCCAGATAGCGGTGAGCAGCTGCGCGGAGCGGCCGATCGCCAGCGCGACCAGCTTCTCCGGGCCGATGCCCTGACCGATCAGCCAGCGCGCCAGGCGGTTCGACCGCGCGTCGAGGTCCGCGTAGGACAGCCAGACGTTGTCGGCGTCGACGACGGCCTGGCGCGGTCCCCACTTCGCGGCGGACTGTGCGAACAGGTCGCCCAGGACGACCGGCTCGGTTCCCGGTCCCCCGGTGACGACCGCGTCGGAGTCGGCGATCGACACCGTCTGGCGCTGGGGCTCGGGTTGCGCTGCGGCGCGGGCGAGCTCGGCAACCGACATCGTGTCGCCGAGCGTGATCTGCCGCAACGGGGTCTCCGGCTCGGTGACGGCCTCGGTCAGCAGTCCGACGAGCTGCTCGCCCAGGCGGACCGCGGTCGACTCGTCGAAAAGATCCGTGGCGTAGGTGATGGTGCCCGCCCATTCCTCGCCGCGGCCGGGCTGGGTCATCCCGATGAGCAGGTCGACGCGCGCCGGGGTCTGACCGGTGTCCACCGGACTCACCCGGAGGCCGGCGACCTCCCCCACCGACAGGTCGGCGCCGGCGAGCTCCGGCAGGGTGGACTGGTCGAAGGTGAGCCAGACCTGGGTGAACGGAGCGAACGCCGCCGACCGTTGGGCACCGGCAGCATCGACGACGATCTCGAAGGGCACATCGGCATTCGCGAACGCGCCGAGATCGGCCTCCCTGGTGGCCTCGAGCAGGTCGGCGAAGCCGCGGTCGAGGTCGACGCGGGTGCGCAGCACGAGCGTGTTGACGAACATGCCGATCAGCGGATCGAGCACGCGCTGACCTCGACCCGCGACCGGGGTGCCGATCGCGATGTCATCGGTCGCCGACAGGCGCGAGAGCAGCGCGGCCAACGCCGCGTGCACAACCATGAAGGGCGTGGCGCCGGTGTCCTGCGCGACGCGCGCGATCCGGTCACCGACCTCGGCCGGCACCGTGAAGGAGACGCGTCCGCCGCGCTGGCTGGCACGAGCCGGGCGGGGGCGGTCCGTGGGCACGTCGATCACGTCCGGCAGACCGGCCAACCGCTCGACCCAGTAGGCGAGCTGGCGACCGACAACGGACTCCGGATCGTCGGGCGAGCCGAGCACGTCGTGCTGCCAGATCGCGAAGTCGGCGAACTGGACCTCGAGATCAGCGAAATCGGGTTCGGCATCGGCGGTTTCGGCCAGATAAGCGGTGACGACATCCCTCACCAGGGGCATCATCGACTCACCGTCGGAGGCGATGTGGTGGGTGACGACCGCGAACACGTGCTCTTCCGGTGCCACCTCCCAGATCCGGGCGCGGATCGGCCAGTCGCGCGAGACGTCGAAGCCGGCCGACACCGCGGCCTCGATCTCCTCTTGCGAGGAGACCACATCCCAATCCAGACGCGCGGCGACCGACGACGCCCGGTTGATCTTCTGATAAGGCGTCCCCTCGACGGACGGGAACGTGGTCCGCAGCGACTCGTGTCGCGATACGACGTCGATCAGAGCGGCGTGCAGGGCGTCTTCGTCGAGGGAACCGGACAGCCGCAACACCACCGGGATGTTGTAGGCCGACGAGGTGGTGTCGGCTTGGTTGACGAACCACATCCGTTGCTGCGCAAAGGCCAGCGGGACGCGCTCCGGGCGCGGATTGACCGCGACGATCGGCGCCCGCGCTGCGTCGAGATCGGCGCTGGCACGGGCCAGTTCCCGCACGCTCGGCGCATCGAACAGATCGCGGACCGAGATCTCGCTGCCGGTGACCTCACCGACGCGCGCGGCCAGTCGCATCGCCGACAGCGAGTTACCACCGAGATCGAAGAACGAGTCGGTGACGCTCACGCGCTCGAGGCCGAGGACGTCGGCGAACACGGCCGCCACCGCGGCCTCCGCCTCATCGGCGGGCTCGATGTACTCACCGGCGGAGAACACCGGCTCGGGCAGCGCACGACGGTCGATCTTGCCTGCGGTGTTCAGCGCGATGTCCTCGACGGGCATCCACACGCTCGGCCGCATGTACTCCGGGAGCGCCTCCGCGACAACGGACTTCACCGCGTCGAGGTCAAGACGTTCGCCCGGGACCCCCGCCACGTAACCGACGAGGTGTTCGCCGCCACCGGGCGCCGTGGCCACCGTTGCCGCAGCGTGCACGACGCCGGGCGCCGACGCGATGACCGCCTCGATCTCACCGAGTTCGATGCGCTGGCCGCGCAGCTTCACCTGGAAGTCGGTGCGGCCGAGATACTCCAGCACGCCATCGGGACGGCGGCGCACCAGGTCGCCCGTGCGGTACAGACGCGTCCCCGGCTCGCCGTACGGGTCGGCGACGAATCTCTCGGCGGTGAGGTCCGGGCGGGCGGCGTAACCGCGGGCGAGTTGGACCCCGCCGAGGTAGAGCTCGCCGGGCACGCCGGGAGGGACCCTGCGCAACCGCGAATCCAACACCACTGCAGACGAATTCCAGACCGGAACGCCGATGGGCACCGTCGGATCATCCGCGGCGACGGAGTGAATCCGCTCGAACGTGATCTCCACCGCGGCCTCGGTCGGGCCGTACAGGTTGAAGAACCAGGCATCCGGCCACAGTTCGCGCGCCGGTGCCGCGACCGCCGGCGGCAACGCCTCACCCGTGGTCGAGACGATCCGGAGGGTGTCGAGCGCGGCGAGCTGTTCGCGGTCGACGACCTCGAGGAACACCGAGAGCATGGACGGCACGAAGTGCACCATCGTCGTGCCGGTGCGGGCGATCTCGTCGGCCACCTGCCGCGGATTGAGGTGACCACCGTCGGCGAGGACGACCACGCGCGCGCCGATCGCCAACGGCGCGAACAGTTCCGGCACCGAGCAGTCGAAGGTGTACGGCGTCTTCTGCATCACGACGTCGTCGGGGCCGATCGGCAGCGCGTCCAGGCCCCACCACAGGCGGTTGAGCACGGCCGCGTGTGAGAGGGTCACACCCTTCGGACGTCCGGTCGACCCGGAGGTGAAGAGGGTGTATGCCGCATCATCCGGGCGCAGCGGCGCGAGTCGCTCGTCGTCGGACACCGGGGCGGCGGACGCCGCGTCGACGTCCAGCAGCGCCGAGGCGTCGACGGTCATGACACGGACCCCGGCCTCGTCCGCGGCGTTCACCGCGCCGGGTACCCCGTCCGCGTCGGCGACCAGCAGCACTCGCGCACCGGCGGTCTCGTACATGTAGCGAACGCGGTCCGCGGGTGCGGCCACGTCGACGGGTACATACTGACCACCGGCGGCGACGACGGCATGGATGGCCACCATCATCTCGACCGATCGCGGAACACACAGCGCCACAGCGACATCGGGACCGACCCCGGCGGCTATCAGGGCACGGGCGAGCGTGTTGACCCGGGCCGAGAACTCCGCGTAGGACACCTCACGCTCACCGAAGACGAGCGCGGTCGCGTCAGGAGTGCGTCGGGCCTGCGCGGCCACGGCGTCACTGACCGTCTGCACGGCCGGCAACTCCACGGGATCGCCCCATTCGGCGGTCTCGATCTCGGCCACCGTCGCCGGCGCGACGAAGGGCGCGTCGCCCACTGCGGTTCCCGGCGCCGCGGTCAACGCACCGAGCAGGCGGGTGAAGCGGTTGGCGAACTCAAGGACGGTCGCTTCCTCGAAGAGGTCGGTGGCATAGGTGATCGACATCGGCCATACCTGGCCGACCGGGCGAGACGACACCGTGATCCACAGGTCGGTCTGCGCCATCGCGGCCACGTCATCGTACGGCGTGACCGTCAGTCCGCCGGCCTCGCCGAGAGCTTCGGTCACCGACGCGGCCGGGTCGAAGGAGAAGATCACCTGCGCCAGTGGAGCGAACGCCTCGGAGCGAACCGGGTTGAGTCGGTCGACGAGGGTCTCGAACGGGATGTCGGCGTGAGCGAAGGCGCTCAGGTCTGTCTCGCGAACATCCGCGAGGAATTCCTGGAACGACCGGCCACCGTCGACGCCGGTCCGCAGGACGAGCGTGTTGACGAACATGCCGACCAGCGGATCGAGCACTTCCTGGCCTCGACCGGCGATCGGCGTGCCCACCGCGATGTCGTCCGTCGCCGAGAGTCGTGCGAGCAGAACTGCGAGGGCAGCATGCACGACCATGAAGGGAGTCACTCCACCCGCACGGGCGAGATCGGCGACAGCACTGGCGACATCGGCCGGGATGTCGACGCCGACGCGCGCACCACGACCGGATGCGACGGCGGGCCTCGGCCGATCAGCGGGTAGTTCGAGGACGTCGGGCAGGCCTGCGAGCTGAGTTGTCCAGTAGGCGAGTTGACGAGCAACCACGGATTCGGGATCGTCGACCGAGCCGAGCACCTCGTGCTGCCAGATCGCGTAATCAGCGAACTGTACAGGGAGCGGGGCGAATTCGGGCTGCTGACCGGCGGCCCGCGCGGTGTAGGCGGTGACCAGGTCGGACACCAGCGGCGACAGCGACTCGCCGTCCGCGCCGACGTGGTGCAGGACGATGGCGAGGATGTGCTCATCGTCGGCGACGGGGTACAGACGGGCACGGATCGGCCATTCGGAGGTGACGTCGAAGCCGGCGGTCGCCCCGTCGACCAGGTCGGCCTCGGAGTCGACGACAAGCCAATCGAGGTGCTCGACGACCGAGGACTCGGGATGGACGAGTTGATATGGCACACCGGCCTCGTCCGGGAACGTGGTTCGCAGCACCTCGTGACGAGAGACCACATCCACCAGTGCCGCACGCAGTGCCTCGACATCGAGGCCACCGCGCATCCGCAGGACCGCGGGGATGTTGTGCATCGCCTCACCCGGTTCGAACCGGTTGATGAACCAGAGCCGTTGCTGCGCAAAGGACAGCGGGATCCGATCCGGCCGCGGCGACACTGTCGTCACTGGTGGAAGATCTGCGCCGCGATCAGCCACTGCGGCGACGAGTTCCCGCACCGACGGCGCATCGAATACGTCGCGGACGGTCACTCGGGTACCCAACGCGGCCGCGACCCGTGACGCCAGGCGGGTCGCGGRCAGCGAGTTACCACCCAGGTCGAAGAAGCTCGTCGTGACGCCGATCGCCTCGAGACCGAGGACCCCGGCGAACACCTCCGCCACCTCGGCCTCGAACTCATCCGCCGGTGCGACGAACTCGGCGGCCGATGCCGCGACGAGCTCGGGCTCAGGCAGTGCGCGTCGATCGATCTTGCCTGCGGTGTTGAGCACCATCTCCTCGACGGGAACCCAGATGGTGGGCCGCATGTACGCCGGAAGCGATCGGGCCACGACGTCCCTCACCGCATCGAGGTCTACCCGTGATCCGTAGGCCCCTGCCACGTAGGCGACGAGGTGTTCTCCGGTGTCCGGTGTCGAGTACACCGTCACGGCAGTGTGCACGACTCCAGGTGCGGTCGCGATGACCGACTCGATCTCGCCCAACTCTATGCGCTGTCCGCGCAACTTCACCTGGAAGTCGGTACGACCCAGATACTCCAGCTGCCCTTCTGTATTCCAACGCACCAGGTCACCGGTGCGATAGAGACGTTCTCCGGTCCCGCTGAACGGATTGGCGACAAAACGCTCGGCGGTCAGTCCCGGCCGTGCGGAGTACCCGCGCGCGAGTTGCACTCCGCCGAGGTACAACTCGCCCGGCACGCCCGCCGGTACGCGTTGCAGCCGCGCATCGAGAACGAATGTCGCGGTGTTAGGCACCGGTACGCCGATGGGCACGACATCCTCGCCCGGTTGCACGTGGTGGGCGGTCACGTCGACCGCAGCCTCCGTCGGACCGTAGAGGTTGTGCAACTCGTTGCCCGGTAGCGCGGCGAGCAGCGATCGGGCGGCCGCCACCGTGAGCGCCTCACCAGAGGTGAATGTCAGTCGCAGCGACGCGAGGTCACCCGTCCTGTCCCCGAGAACGTCGAGGAACACCGACAGCATCGACGGCACGAAATGAATGATCGTGACCCGTTGTGTTCCGATCAGATCGGCGAGGTACTCCGGGTCGCCGTGCCGGCCGGCATCAGCAATCACCAGGGTCGCTCCGACCTCGAACGGAAGGAACAGTTCCCACACCGAGACGTCGAAGGTGATCGGCGTCTTCTGCACGAAGACGTCTGCCTGTCCGATCGCGTACCAGTCGCGCATCCAGTCCAGGCGATTCACGATCGCGCGGTGCGAGACCGTCACGCCCTTCGGCCGACCGGTCGAACCGGAAGTGAAGAGGGTGTAAGCCGGGTCGTCACCGCGGATCGGTCGGACCCGGTCGGCGTCGGTGATCGGCGCGATGTCCGACCCGGGGTCGCGAGCGGTGTCGACGGTGACAAAACGGACGTCGTCGAGGCCGGACAGATCGGTGTCCACCGGGCGCGGTCCGATGAGGACGATCCCGACGCCTGCGGTCTCGAGCATGTAGACGGCGCGATCACGCGGCGCGGCGGTGTCCACCGGCACGTAGTGCCCGCCGGCCGCAACAACGGCGTGAATAGCCACCAGCATGTCGAGTCCGCGGTCGATGCATACTGCCACCGGCACCTCGGGTCCGACACCGAGGCCTAGTAGTTCACGCGCGAGACCTGCTACGTGAGAGTCGAATTCGCGATAGGTAACCCGTCGGCCGCCATGAACCACCGCGATGCCCTCGCGGGCGGCCCGTCCGTGTCGGCCCAGGGCTTCGGTCAAGGATGTGACCGGCATCGCCAAGTCGATACCGCGCGAGCGCGAGAGTATCTCGGTGACTTCTTCCGGTTCGAGCAACGTGGCCGTAGCCACAGATGCCGAGATGTCGGTCACGAGCTGTCCCAGAAGGCCGACGAACCGTCGGACGAGCCTGGTCGCCGACTCCTCGCCGAACAGATCACGGGCATAGACGATCTCGAGCGGCCAGTCGCCCGCACCTTCCGGAGCCGTGACGCCGACGGTCAGGTCGACCTTGGCAGCTGGGTCGGGGTCGGTGACCGGTTCGATGAGCAGACCGGCAACGGAAGCGGAGGTGGTGTCGGTGGCCAGTTCCGGAATGGCGGTCTGTCCGAAGGTCAACATGACTTGTGCAAGCGGGGCGAAGGCCTCGGAGCGCACCGGGTCGAGTCGTTCGACCAAGGTCTCGAAGGTGACGTCGGAGTTGGCGAAGGCTTCGAGATCGGTCTCGCGGACCTGCTCGATCAGTTCGGCGAAGCTCATGTTCGGTCGGACCTCGGTACGCAACACCAGGGTGTTGACAAACATGCCCACGAGCGGGTCGAGCGCGCGCTGGCCGCGTCCGGCGATCGGCGTCGCGATCGCGATGTCCTCGGTCGCCGACAGGCGCGCCAGGAGGACCGCGAGCGCGGCATGCACGACCATGAACGGGGTGACGCCCGCGTCGTGAGCGAGAGCGCGAATTCGTTCGCCGACGACTGCGGGGATCGTCTCTCGCACGCGTCCGCCGTGCTGCGAGGCGACCAGCGGGCGGGGACGGTCGAAGGGCAGTTCCAGGACCTCGGGAAGGCCTGCGAGTTTGCCCGTCCAGTAGGCCAACTGCCGGCCCGTCACCGAGGTGGGATCGGACCCGTCGCCGAGAACCTCGTGCTGCCACAGGGCGAAATCGGCAAACTGCACCTCGAGCGGCGCAAACGTGGGCTCCACTCCGTTTGCCCGGGCCTCGTAGGCCGTCAGCACATCGGTCAGCAGAGGCCGCATCGACTCGCCGTCGGCGCCGATATGGTGCAGCACGACGGCCAGGACGTGCTGGCCGTCGCCCGACTTCCACAGGCGGACGCGAATCGGCCAGTCGACGGTGACATCGAACCCGGACATCACCCGGATCAACTCTTCCTCGGAATCGACGACGGCCCAATCGAGTTCGGCGTCGACGCGCTCCACGGGCGAGACCCGCTGATACGGCAGGCCGTCGTACTCCGGGAACGTCGTCCGCAAGACCTCGTGGCGGATCACGACGTCGACGACCGCGGTACGCAACGCGGTCACATCGAGGTCGCCCGTCAGGCGGACGACCACGGGGATGTTGTAGGTGACGGAGTCCGGAGCGAGGCGGTTGAGGAACCACATCCGCTGCTGAGCGAAAGCCACCGGGACCCGCTCGGGCCGCACGACATGCGCGGTCACCGGCGTCAATCCGGCACCACGGCGCGCCAGCGCGGCGGCCAGTTCACGGACGGTCGACAAGTCGAAGATGTCGCGAACCGAGACCTCTACACCGAGATGATCCGAGGCGCGTGCCACCGCCCGCATGGCAGACAACGAGTTGCCGCCGAGATCGAAGAAGGACGTGTCGACCGACACCCGGTCCACCCCGAGCACGTCGGCGAACACCCGTGCCAGGCTCGCCTCGGTCTTGGTGGCCGGTGCGACGAAGTCGTCCGAGTCGACGTTGATCTCCGGGATGGGTAGCGCGTCGCGATCGAGTTTGCCGTTGGCGGTGAGCGGGAACGACAGCTCCTCGACGACCATGTCCGGGATCATGTACTCCGGGACGCGCCGACCCACTGTGCGACGTACCTCGTGGAGATCCATGTCGTGGGAACCGTCGGAGATCACGTATCCGATGAGTTGCTCGCCGCGCCTCGGGATCTCGACGACTCTGGCGGCTGCCGCACTCACACCCGGCACCGACAACAATGCCGCCTCGATCTCCGCGAGTTCGATCCGGTAACCGCGGAGCTGCACCTGCGCATCGCCGCGCCCGAGGTACTCGATGTCACCGCCGACTCGACGCGCCAGGTCCCCGGTGCGATACATCCGGGTCCCGGGCTCACCGTGTGGAGCCGCCACGAAGCGGGCCGCGGAAAGGCCGGCCCGGTTCAGATAGCCTTGCGCCAACTGGCCGCCGGTCACGTACATTTCGCCGACCACGCCCTCGGGCACCGGCCGCAGACGATCATCCAGCACGTGGATGCTCAGCGACGACAACGGACGACCGATGAAACTCGCGTCGTCAGCAGTCACTGTCTCCGGTTCCAGCGGCCGGAAGCTGACGTGCACGGTGGTCTCGGTGATGCCGTACATGTTCACCAGCTGCGTGGTCTCCGCCGGATGATCGTCGAACCAGCGACGCACCTGCTCGAAACTCAGTGCCTCACCACCGAACACGATGTATCGCAGCCCGAGCGCCGTGCGATTCCGCCGGCGCGCCTCCGCCAGCTGATAGAACGCCGACGGTGTCTGACTCAACACCGTGACCCGTTCGCGGGCCAGGAGTTCCAGGAACTCGTCCGGTGACCGCGCGAGGTACCGGTCGACGACGATGAGCCTGGCTCCGCTCAGCAGCGGACCCCACAACTCCCACACCGAGAAGTCGAAGGCATAGCTGTGGAACAACGTCCAGACATCCGCCTCGGAGAAGTCGAAATCGCCTGCAGCGGTGTCCATCAGGGTCACCACATCGCGGTGGGTGACTTCGACGCCCTTCGGACGACCAGTCGACCCCGACGTGTAGATCACGTACGCGCGCGACTCCGGATGGATCGCCACCTGGCCCGGCGACGTCTGGTGGCCCTCTCGGACGAGGTCCTCGACCGTCACCACCGGGGTGGAGTCCAGTTGGGTCCAGAGTTCGGCTTCGGCAGTGGTCTGATCGGTCAGGACCACAGACGGCGCTGCATCGGCGACGATGAATCGCAACCGATCCACCGGGTTCGTCGTGTCCAGCGGGAGATAGCCTGCACCGCAACGCAAGACACCGACAATCGAACTCACCAGGTCCACCGAACGAGACGGTGCCACCGCCACCAGATCACCCGCGCGTACACCGCGCGCCTGCAGCGCCGCAGCGATCGCGGACGACCGCGCATCCAACTCGGCGTAGCTGAGCGTTGTCTCACCCGCGGTCACCGCACGACGATGCGGATGTGCCGACACCGTCCGGCCGAAGAGGTCGACGAGGGACGCACCCGCGTTGACCGTGTCGGTGGCCGGGAGCGGCAGGGCGGCGAGTTCGGCGATCTCCGAGTCGAACAGCACCGGGACGTCACCGGTCGCGATCGCCGGGTCGTGGACGCAGGCGGTCAGAACCGCGACGAACCGATCGGCCAGACGGGCGACGCTCCGCTCGTCGAACAGATCGGTGGCGTACTGGATCACCGCGGGCCAGGGCTGTCCGGGTCCGGCGGTCCCGATCCCGAACAACGCATCGACCTTCGCGGTCAGCTGCGGCACCTCGACGGGCGTGACCCGCACGTCCGCGACCTCGCCACCGGCCAGACCCGACCCCGCCAACTCGGGGACCACCGACTGGTCCAAGGTCAACCAGACCTGGGCAAGAGGCGCGAACGATTCGGACCGAACGGGATTCATCCGTTCCACCACGGTTTCGAACGGCACATCCGAGTGCGCGAACGCGTCAAGATCCACGTCACGGACGCGCTCGAGAAGCGCCTCGAACGAGTCGCCGGAGCCGACGGCGGTCCGCAACACCAGGGTGTTCACGAACATACCGATCATCGGGTCCAGCTCGGCCCGCCCGCGACCGGCGACAGGGGTGCCGACTGCGACGTCATCCGTGGCCGCCATGCGGGACAGCAGGACCGCCAGCGCCGCATGGACCACCATGAAGGGGGTGACTCCCGCGTCACGCGCCAATTCGCCGATCCGGTTCGCGACGGACGCCGGGATCTCGAAGGCGACACGTCCGCCGCGCCCCGATGCCACCTTCGGCCGCGCGCGGTCCGCCGGTAGTTCCAGCACGTCCGGTAGTCCTGCGAGTTGTTCCGCCCAGTAAGCCAATTGCGTCCCGGCCACCGAGTGCGGGTCGGTGGGTGACCCGAGCGTGGCGTGCTGCCAGATCGCGAAGTCTGCGAACTRCATTGCCAGGGGGGTGAACTGCGGCTCACGGCCGCGGACACGARCCGAATAAGCGGTCACGAGATCGGCGACCAGCGGACCCATCGACTCGCCATCGGCACCGATGTGGTGCAGGACGACCGCGAGCATGTGCTCGTCGTCCGCGACCGGGTACAACCGGACCCGGATCGGCCAGTGCGACGTGACGTCGAAGCCGCCGAGTGCCGCCGTCCACATGGCCTCTTCGGAATGGACGACTGCCCAGTCGAGGCGTGATCCGATCTCCTCGACCGGCGCGATGTCCTGATAGGGCTCCCCATCGCGTTCCGGGAACGCGGTCCGCAGGATGTCATGCCGGGCCACCACATCCATGACTGCGGCATGCAGTGCTGCGACGTCGAGCGCCCCGGTGAGCCGCATGACCACCGGGATGTTGTACGTGGGCGCGTCGGGTTCGAGCCGGTTGATGAACCACATCCGGATCTGGTCGAAGGACAACGGGATGCGGTCGAAGTCCACCGTCCGTACCGGGCTGCCCGCTGAGCTCGCCGCGTGCCCGGCGCGCACGCCCAGAACGTCGGCGAGGCCGCGCGCGGTCGGCGCGTCGAACAGGTCGCGCACGGTCACGGCGACGCCGAAGGCGTCGGACAGTCGCGCCACGACGCGCATGGCGGAGAGCGAGTTGCCGCCGAGGTCGAAGAACGGTTCGACGACCGACACCCGGTCCACACCGAGGACCTCGGCGAAGGTCTCGGCGACGCCGGTCTCGTCCTCGGTCTCCGGCGCCACATACTCGGCGGCCGCGAACTCTGGTTCTGGCAACGCCTTTCGATCGATCTTGCCCGCGCTGTTGAGTGCGATGTCGTCGAGGACAACCCAGACGGTCGGGCGCATGTACTCCGGCAACGCGTCGGCCACGACACCCTTGACGGCGTCGAGATCGATACCCGAGACCCCGGCGGGCCCGGCGATGTAGGCAACCAGATGCTGGTCCCCGGTGGGTGCGTCGATGACCGTGGCGGCGGTGTGCACCACCCCGGGCGCAGTGGCGATCACCGCTTCGATCTCACCGAGCTCGATGCGCTGGCCACGCAACTTCACCTGGAAGTCAGTGCGGCCCAGGTATTCCAGGACCCCGTCGCGGCGTCGACGGACGAGATCGCCGGTGCGGTAGAGGCGTTCGCCACGACCGAAGGGACTGGCGACGAAACGCTCCGAGGTCAGGTCCGGTCGGGCGGCGTACCCGCGTGCCAACTGAACGCCCCCGAGGTAGAGCTCACCCGGGACACCGGGCGGCACTCGCCGCAGTCGGGAATCGAGCACCACGGACGACGAGTTCCACATCGGTATGCCGATCGGCACCGACGGATCCTCGGAATGGACCGCCTCGATCCGCTCATAGGTGATCTCGACCGCAGCTTCGGTCGGGCCGTAGAGGTTGTAGAACAACACCTGCGGCAACCAGTCGCGCACCCGGCCGGCCGACGCCGGTGGTAGAGCCTCGCCAGTGGTAGAGATGATGCGCACCGATTTCCAGGCCCGTACCCGCTCCTCACCGGCGACCTCGAGGAAGACCGACAGCATCGACGGCACGAAGTGGACCATCGTCGCCCTGGTCCGACTGACCTCGTCGGCGACATAGACCGGGTCCAGGTGACCGTCGGCTTGGAGGATGACCATCGACGCGCCGACCATGAGGGGCGCGAACAACTCGGGCACCGACACATCGAAGGTGTACGGGGTCTTCAGCACCACGCGGTCGACGGTGCCGATGGGCAGTTCGTCCAGGCCCCACCAGAGGCGGTTCAGCACCGCGGAATGGGAGAGCGTGACACCCTTCGGACGTCCGGTGGACCCTGAGGTGAAGAGGGTGTAGATGGCGTCGTCGCCGCGGATGGGACGGACGCGTTCGGCATCGGTCAGCGGCGGCGTGGACAGGTCGACCGCCGCGTCGGCACTGATCGCGTGCATCGTCRCGAGGTCGCCGAGTTCGGCGACGGCGGGCGGGGTCCGGTCCCCGCTGAGGAGCACCACTGAGACACCTGCTGTCTCGACCATGTACCGCACGCGTTCAGCGGGCGCCGACGTGTCGATCGGAACGTACTGTCCGCCCGCGGCGACCACCGCGTGAATCGCGACGACCATCTCCACCGAGCGCGGAATACACAGGCCCACTGCGGTATCGGGTCCGACGCCCAGGTCTCGCAGCGTCCGGGCGAGCGTGTTGACCCGCGCGCCGAACTCGCCGTAGGACACCTCGCGCTCGCCGGCGATGAGCGCGGTGCGACCGCTGTCCCGGATGACCGTCCGCATCACCGCGGCATCGACAGAAACGACATCCGGCAGCGTCACATCCGGGCCCTGCTCGAACCCGCGGACCGCGGCGACCTCGTCGGGCGACATGAGTCCGACGTCGAGGACTCCGATCGCCGGGTTCGCGATGAGGTCCGAGAGGAGACGCAGGAACCGTTCCCTCAACAGGACGACAGTCGACTCGTCGAACAAGTCCGTGGCGTAGACGATGGAACCGCGCCACGGCTGGCCGGCGGCAGCGGCCGCGAGCCCGATGGTCAGGTCCACCTTCGCCGGGGTGACTTCGTTGTCCACGGCTTCGACGGTCAGACCGTCCACCACGACCGCGCCCAACTCGCCACCGAGTTCCGGCAGCGTCGCCTGGTTCAGGGTGAACAGGACTTGAGCCAATGGGGCGAAGGCCTCGGACCGGACCGGGTTGAGGTGGTCGACCAGACGCTCGAAGGGCAGGTCGGCATTGGCGAAGGCATCGAGGTCGGTGTCGCGGGTCTGCTCGAGGATGTCGAGGAAGGTCGCGGCGGGATCGACACGGGTACGCAACACCAGGGTGTTGACGAACATGCCGATGAGCGGATCGAGTTCGGGCTGACCGCGCCCGGCGACGGGTGTCGCGATGGCCACGTCGTCGACCAGCGACGTACGGCTCAACAACACCGCCAACGCTGCATGGATCACCATGAACGCTGTCACCCCGTGCTCGCGGGCCATCCCGTTGATCGCGTCGCCCAGTTCCCCGGGGACCTCGATCGGCAGGTGCGCACCGTGCTGACTCGCGACAGCCGGCCGCGGTCGGTCGGCGGGTAGATCAATGACCTCCGGAAGGCCGGCGAGCTGCTGTTCCCAGTATCGGAGTTGTTGCGACACCGGCGAAGTCGGATCATCGGCGTCGCCGAGAACTTCGTGCTGCCACAGCGCGACGTCAGCGACCTGCACGTCGAGAGTGGGAAATGCGGGCGTCTGTCCGACGCGGCGCGCGGAATAGGCGGTCATCAGGTCGCGGGCCAGGACCGGACGCGACTCACCATCGGACGCGATGTGGTGCAGGACGATCAGGAACACATGTTCGTGGTCACCGGTCCGCGTCAGTCGCGCACGCAGGGGCCAGTCCATGGCGACGTCGAACCCCGTTGTCGCCGCGGCGAGCAGATCGTCGGTGGTGCCGACCACAGCCCAATCGAGTCGGCCGTCGACCTCGTCGGCGGAGTGGACCACCTGGTGCGGCACCCCGTCCGCGGACGGGAAGGTCGTACGGAGAACTTCATGGCGACGTACGACGTCGGCGAGTGCACCGCGCAGCGCCGCGCTGTCCAGATCGCCACGCAGCGTGAGAGCGATCGGGATGTTGTAAGTCGCCTGCCCGGGGTCGAGTTGGTTGATGAACCACATCCGCTGTTGTGCGAAGGTGAGGGGCAGACTCTCCGGACGTGGACGGTACGCCGCCACCGGGGCCAACGCTCGTCCGCGTCCACCTGCACGACCGACGAGTTCCCGCACCGTCGGCGCGTCGAACACATCGCGCACCGAGACATCACGCCCCAACGCATCCGAGACACGCGAGGCCAACCGCATCGCCGACAGCGACGTGCCGCCGATGGCGAAGAAGTCGTCGGTCGCACCGACACGATCGACGTCGAGCAACCCGGCGAAGATCTCGGCGACCTCGGTCTCCTGGCCGTCGGCCGGCGCCACGTACTCACTCGCGGTGAACTCGGGCGCCGGGAGCGCACGACGATCGACCTTGCCCGAGGTGGTCAGCGGCATCTGGTCCAGGACCATCCACGTGGTCGGGACCATGAACTCCGGGAGTCCCCGCAGCGCAACGTCTTTCACCGTGTCGGCGTCGAGATCGACGCCCGGCCCGGCGGCCAGGTAGGCCACCAGCTGCTCGCCTCCCCCGGCGGGGGCGGCGACCACCACGGCGGTGTGCACGACACCGGGGGCCGATCCGAGTACCGACTCGATCTCGCCGAGTTCGATGCGCTGCCCACGCAGCTTCACCTGGAAGTCGTTGCGGCCCAGGTATTCGAGTTCACCGGCGGCATTCCAGCGTCCGCGGTCACCGGTGCGGTACAGGCGCGCGCCGGCTGGCCCGAACGGGTCGGCGACGAAGGTCTGGGCGGTCAGACCGGGCCTGGAGGCGTACCCGCGTGCCAGCTGGACTCCGCCGAGGTACAGCTCCCCGGCCACGCCGAGGGGTACCGGACGCAGCCGCGCGTCGAGCACGCGCACCGACGAGTTCCAGACCGGGGTTCCGATCGGGATGTTCTGCGGCGGCGGCCCGGTGACGGCTCCGTAGGTGATGTCGACGACGGCCTCGGTGGGACCGTACTGGTTGACCAGCAACGCATTCGGAAGTGCGGCCGCCAGTCCCGAGGCCAGACCCGGGAGCAGCGCCTCGCCGCCGGAGAAGATTCGGCGCAGGCTGGCGAGCCGCTCGATGCCGACCCCGGTGGCGCCGTCGAGGAAGGCGGCGAGCATCGAGGGGACGAACTTCACCGTGGTCACGCCGTGGCGCTCGATGAGCCCGGCGAGATGACGCGGATCGCGGTGGCCGCCCGGTTCGGCGACGACGACCGGCGAGGCATTGAACACCGGGCCGAAGAACTCCCAGACCGAGGCGTCGAAGGTGTACGGGGTCTTCAGCAGGAAGCGATGCGGCCCTTCGCCGTTGGATTCGGTGAACCACGCGAGGGTGTTGCGCAGCGCGCCGTGGGTGACGGTGACACCCTTGGGGCGTCCCGTCGATCCGGAGGTGAAGATCGTGTAGACGGCGTTGTCCGGGTGGACGACCCCGAGACGGTCGGCCTCGGTCACCGGCGGTACGGGCGCGTCCGGGAGCGGAGTCGAGGCGTCGACACGCACGATCCGGCCGCCGAACTCGCCGAGGACGGCGGGGACCGTCCCGGGACCGACGACGACGGTGGACACCCGGGCGGTGTCGAGGATGTACTGTCCGCGTTCAGCCGGACTCTCCGGATCGATGGGCACGTACTGTCCACCGGCGGCGACGATTCCGTGTACGGCGACCATGATCTCGACCGACCGGTCGAGACAGACGCCGACCGCGACGTCCGGACCCACACCCGCGTCGATGAGCTCGCGCGCCAGGAGTGACACGCGGGCGGCGAACTCGGCATGATCGACCACGCGGTCGTCGAAGATGACCGCAGGCGCATCGGGAGCCGAGGCAGCGTTCGACGCCACGAGGTCGGCCACGATGTGCGGCGATCCGACCTCGACCCGGGCGCCGGTCGCGAAGTCGTCGAGACGCGACGACTCGTCCGGCAGCACGAGCCCGGCGTCACCGACGGGACGCGACGGCGCGCTCAGGACTCCGGTCAGCACGGCGACGAGTCGACGGGTGAGGGTGTCGATCGTGGATTCGTCGAACAGGTCGGTGGCATAGATGACCGATCCGGCCCATCGGCGCCCGTCGTCTCCCCGGTCGATCGCGAAGTTCAGGTCGACCTTCGCACCCGGTGCGGCCGGGGGAAGGGGCTCGAAGCCCAGATCGCCGATGGAACCGCTCTGTTCGGCGTCGATCGCGAAGTCGGCCGAGGCCGACTGGTCGAAGGTGAGGTTCACCTGGGCGAGCGGGGCGAACGCCTCCGTGCGGACCGGGTTGAGTTTCTCCACCAGCGTCTCGAACGGGACGTCCGCGTTCGCGAAGGCATCCAGGTCGGTGGTCCGGACCCGGTCCAGCAGAGTCTCGAAGGACTCGCCCGCGTCGACCGGGACCCGGAGCACCAGCGTGTTGACGAACATGCCGACGAGCGGGTCGAGAGCGGCCCGCCCACGGCCGGCGATCGGGGTACCGACCACGATGTCATCACCGGCCGAGAGCCGCGCCAGCAGCACGGCGAGTGCTGCGTGAACGACCATGAACGGGGTGACGCCCCGCTCGGCGGCCACGCGTTCGATCGCGGTCCCGATCTCGACCGGGATGTCGAAGTCGAACCGGGCGCCGCGTTGCGACGCCACCGCCGGACGCGGCCGGTCGGTGGGCAGTTCGAGGACGTCCGGTGCTCCCGCGAGGCGCTGGACCCAGTGGTCCAGCTGCGCGGCGATGCGCGAGTCCGGGTCACCGGCGGAGCCGAAGACGTCGTGCTGCCAGATCGCGTAGTCGGCGAACTCGACCTCGAGCGGCGCGAAGACCGGGTCCCGGCCCGCGGCGCGTGCACCGTAGGCGGTGATGAGGTCGGCGAGCATCGGTCTCATCGACTCGCCGTCGGCGGCGATGTGGTGGACGACCACCACGAAGACGAACTCTCCCGCGCTCACCGGCCACAGGCGCGCGCGGATGGGCCACTCGGCGGTCACGTCGAAGCCGTCGGTGACCGCGGACTCGATCTCGGCCTGGGAGCCGACGACCGCCCAGTCCAGTCGGTCGACCTGGTCCGGCGCGTCGATGCGCTGGTGGGGAACGCCGTCGACCTCGGGGAAGGTGGTGCGCAACACCGCTTGCCGTGCGACGAGGTCGGTCACCGCGGCGCGCAGCGCGTCGGTGTCGAGGTCGCCGCGCAAGCGCAGACCGATCGGGATGTTGTAGGTCGACGACGCGGGCTCGAACCGGTTGATGAACCACAGGCGCTGCTGAGCGAACGACAGCGGGATGCGCTCCGGGCGGGGCGACACCGCCACCACGGGTGGCAGAGTGCTTCCGCGCCCGGACACGGCGTCCACCAGATCCCGGACGGACGGCGCCTCGAAGACGTCCCGCACCGACACCTCGGTACCGAGTGCGTCGGCGACGCGCGAGGCGAGGCGGGTCGCGGACAGCGAGTTGCCGCCGAGATCGAAGAAGCTTGTCGTGACACCGATCTCGTCGACTCCGAGCACCTCGGCGAAGACCTGCGCGACCGCGGTCTCCTGCGGGCCGGTGGGCGCGACGATCTCCTCGACCACGGTGGCCGAGTCGGGTACCGGAAGGGCGTCGCGGTCGAGTTTGCCGTTCGCGGTGAGCGGCAGGGTGTCGACGTCGATGATCTGGTCCGGGACCATGTACGACGGCACCGCGCGGCCGGCGATGCGCCGGACCTCGGTCGCGTCGACCGCGTCCTGCGCGTCGCGGACGAGGTAACCGATGAGTTGCTCACCGCGGCCGGGGATGTCGACGACCCGGGCCGCTGCCGCGCTCACACCCGGCACCGCCAGCAGTGCCGCCTCGATCTCGCCGAACTCGATCCGGTAGCCACGCAACTGGACCTGCGCGTCACCGCGCCCGAGGTACTCGATGTCGTCGCCCACGCGACGGGCGAGGTCGCCGGTGCGGTACATGCGGGTTCCGGGCTCGCCGTAGGGTGAGGCCACGAAACGCGTCGACGACAGCCCGGCGCGCTTCAGGTAGCCCTGCGCCAGTTGCCCACCGGTGACGTACATCTCGCCCACGACACCCTCGGGGACCGGCCGCAGCCGGTCGTCGAGCACGTGGATGGCCAGCGACGACAGCGGCCGGCCGATGAAGCTCGCGTCGTCGGCCGCCACCGAGTGCGGGTCGAGCGGCCGGAAACTGACGTGCACGGTCGTCTCGGTGATGCCGTACATGTTGACCAGCGTCGTGGTCTCGTCCGGATGATCGTCGAACCAGCGCCGCACCTGCTCGAAGCTGAGCGCCTCGCCGCCGAACACGATGTAGCGCAACGACAGCGGGGTGTCGCGGCGTCGGCGGGTCTCGGCGAGCTGGTAGAACGCCGACGGCGTCTGACTCAGCACGGTGACCCGTTCGCGGGCGAGCAGATCGAGGAACTCCTCCGGCGCCCGCGCCAGGTCCCGGTCGACCAGGACCAAGCGGCCACCGGTCAGCAGCGGTCCCCACAGCTCCCAGACCGAGAAGTCGAACGCGTACGAGTGGAACATCGTCCACACGTCCGTCTCGTCGATGTCGAAATCATCTGCGGCGGTGTCCATCAGGGTCACCACGTCGCGGTGGGTGACCTCGACACCCTTGGGCCGACCCGTGGAACCCGACGTGTAGATCACGTAGGCACGCGAATCAGGATGAACCGCAACCGGTTCCGAAGTCGCAGCGGCACCTTCAGCGATCAGCTGCGCGACCGGCACCACCGGCGTGGTGCCCAATCGGGACCACAGTTCGAAGTCCGCGGTCGTGTCGTCGATGATCACCGCGCTCGGCGCGGCATCGGAGACGATGAAACGCAGGCGGTCGACCGGATTGGTGGTGTCCAGCGGCAGATAGCCGGCGCCGGAACGCAACACACCCAGGATCGAGGAGACGAGATCGACGCCGCGGGAGGTCGCCACGGCGACGAGATCGCCGGTGGAGACTCCTCGCGCACTCAGGGCCGCGGCGACCGCGGCGGAACGTTCGTCGATCTCGCGGTAGTCGAGTGTGGACGTGGTGTCGGTGACGGCCGGACGATCGGCGTGGGTGCGCGCTGCCCGCGCGAACAACTCGGCGAGCGAGACGTCGGTGTTGCGGGTCCGGGTGACCGGCGGCGTGAGCTCGCTGCGGTACTCGGCGTCGTCGAGCAGGGAGATGGCCCCGACCTCGGTGGCCGGGTCGGCGACGAGGGTCGTGAGGATGCGGATCAACGCATCCGAGTACACCTCCACCTGTCGCTCGTCGAAGGCGGCGGGCAGATACTTCAGTTTCAGCTCGATCTGGTCGCCGACCACGCCGGTCACCAGATTCAGCGGGTAGTGGGTCGAGTCGGTGGCGTCGAGATCCTCGATCCCGATGCCGCCGGCGTCGGCCCCTCGCTTCAGCGACTGGGCGTCGACCGGATAGGACTCGTGCACCGCGAGGGTGTCGAACAGCTGTCCGCGACCGACGAGTGCGGTCAGCTCGGGCAGTCCGAGGTGCTGGTGGTCGAGCACCGCGACCTTCGAGGCCTGCAGCGCGTCCAGGACGTCGGCGGCGCGGGCGCCCGGGTCGACGTCCGCGACCGCGGGCAAGGTGTTGATGAAGAGGCCGACCATCGTCTCGACGCCGTCCAGATCGGCCGGACGTCCGGAGACGGTCTCGCCGAAGACGACCGTGCGCTGGCCGGTGATGCGCGAGAGCAGCACCGCCCAGGCGAACTGCATCACCGTCGAGACGGTGACTCCCCGTGCGCGCGTGAGGTCGTCGACGGCGGAGGTGATCTCGGCCGGGAGCAGCACGCTGTGATCGCGCGGAAGCTGATCGGACGTCGCCTCGCGGCCGGAGCCGACGAGGGTCGGCTCGTCGACGGCGGACAGCACCGACCGCCAGGCCGCCAGTCCCGCTTCGGTATCGGAGGCGGCGATGTACCGCAGGTAGTCGAAGTAGTCTCCCCGAGCCCCGGATTCGGCGGCGACGGTGCCGGTGTAGGTCTGACCGGTGGCGTACAGCGCGAACAGGTCGGCCATGATCAGCGGGCTCGACCAGCCGTCGATCAGGATGTGGTGGCTGGTGACGACCAACGTCGAGCGCGTGCCACTGCGGACGAGGACGAACCGCATGAGCGGGCCGGACTCGAGGTCGAACGGCGTCGCGCGTTCGACCTGCGCGACCACGTCGATCGCATCGTCGCCGTTATCGGCATCCACTGTCCGCCAGGGGATCTCGACAGTCTCCGGAACCACCGCGACGACCTCGCCGCTGGGTACCCGGACGAAACTGGAGCGCAGTACCCGATGGCGGGCGAAGACCTCGCGCACGGCCTCGGCGAGACGGGTGGCGTCGACCTCGCCCTTGAGCGTGAGAACCGCCTGCGCGGTATAGACGTCGACCGCCCCGGCTTCGCGGCCCGCCGCGGCGAGTTCGGCTTGGAACTGCAGGCCGCGCTGCAGCGGCGACAGCGGCCACACGTCGGCGCCCGGATACCGCCGGGCCAGGTGATCGAGATCGTCCTGGGTGACGCGCGCACCGAGGACATCCGACGGGGAGAGTCCCGGATCGCCGACGCGGGCGACCTCGTCGACGATGGTCGCGAGCTCGGCGTCCCAGCGCCGCGCGAGGTCGTCGACCGCCTCGGTGTCGATCGCGCCGCGCGGGAACGTGAATCCCGCGACGAACTCGCGACCGCTGTCGCCGATCGCGGTTCCCGCGTTGATGCTCAGCAGGTTCGGCACGACCATGGCGCCCGTGACCGTGCCGGGCAGGCGCGGTGCGGCGGGGTCGGGCAGGAACGGCATGCCCGTCTCGCCCACGTCCGAGGCGTTCTCGCCGCCGGCCCCGGTCCCCGTGACGTTGCCGAGGTAGTTGAAGCCGATGCTCGGCAACGGGCGCCGGGACAGCTCGGTGTCGCCGTAGCGGAGGAGTCCGTAACCGATCCCGTTGTCGGGCTGGCCGACCCGCTCCTCCTTGGCGAGCTTGACCGTGTGGACGGCGTCACCGCGGACGTCGACGGCCATCGGCGCGATGGTCGTGAACCACCCGACGGTCCGGGACAGATCCACGGTCCGCGGATCGGTTCCGCGTAGCAGGGCTTCCTCGTATCGGCCGTGCCCCTCGAGCAGGATGGTCACCGGCCGGTCGTCGGCGATGCCCCGGGCCTGCTGCCACGACCGGACAGCGCGCGCCAGAGCAGCCACGAGAGCGTCGTTGACGTTGCCGCGGAAGGCGGTCGGCACCGACGTCAGCAGCGCCTCGGTCACCGACGAGCCGACCGTGTGCACCACGGTCTCGGTGGTCGACATGCGGTCACGCGTGCGGTCGACCTCCGCCCAGAGGTCGGTGACCCGTTCCGGCGACCGTTCGAGCCAGTAGCGCAGCTCGTCGGATCGCCCGGCCCGCTGGGCGTCGAGCGCGGCGGTGAAGGCGCGCGCCGAGGTGACCTCCGGTCGCAACGAATACGCCTGACCGCCTTGATGTTGCGCCCACGCGGTCAGCAGGTCCTCGATGATGACCCGCCACGAGACGGCGTCGACGCCCAGGTGGTGGATGACGACGACGAGCCGTGCGGCGGCGTCGGGGTCGGTGACCAGAACGGCCGCGACGAGCTGCCCGGTGGTCGGGTCGAGACGCCGCGAGGCGTCCTCGAAGGCCGCGACGACGGTGTCCGAGAAGCCGGGGTCGCCGACGAGCGCGGGAGACGCGAGGGCGGTGACGGCGCCGGGATGCAGTGGCGCGACGCCGGTGCGCATGAGCCATTCGCCATCGGCCTGCCCGGGTTCGACCGCCGCGCTGAGCATCGGATGCACGGACACGACCTGCCCGAGGAGTTCCTGCGCGATCTCGACGGTGAGTCCGGCCGGCGCGGTCAGCACCATGGACTGGGAGAAATCGGCGAAGTCGGTGACCACGTCGGTCTGATCGAGGATCCACGAGACCACCGGCGGCACGGCCATCGGGCCGATCCCGCCGCCGGCCGGTTCCTCGAGGGCGGGCACCCGCTCGCCACGGGCGCCGACGGCGCGGGCAATCGCCCGAACGGTCTTGTGCTCGAAGATGTCTCGAGGCGACACATCGATCCCGGCGGCCCGCGCGGCCGAAGCGACCTGAATGGACATGATGGAATCGCCGCCGAGGGCGAAGAAGGAGTCGCTGACGCTGACGCGTTCGAGACCCAGGAGTCCGGCGATGATCGTGGCGAGCTGCTGCTCGACCGGCGTCTCGGCGTCGACGTGATCGGAGTCGACCTCGATGGTCGGCGCGGGGAGTGCCCGACGATCGAGCTTGCCCACCGGGGTCAGCGGCAGTGCGTCGAGCACGACGATCCCGGCCGGCACCATGAACAACGGCAACCGGTCGGCGAGATGCTCACGCAGCGTGGCGATGTCGACTGCGTCGCGCAACACCACGTAGGCGGCGAGCGCCGCGACGACCGACTGTCCACTCGCGGCGAGCCCGCCGTCGGAGTCGACGCCGACGACGACCGCGGAGGCCACCGCGGGGTGATCGCCGAGCGCACTCTCGATCTCGCCGAGTTCGATACGCAGACCGCGAAGCTTGATCTGGTCGTCGCTACGACCGACATAGTCCACCGAGAGCGACCCGTCGCGGTCACGGGCCCAGCGGACGATGTCCCCGGTGCGATAGATCCGGTCGCCCGGCGCGCCGAAGGGGTTGGCGACGAAGCGCTCCGCGGTCAGACCGCGGCGCGCGAGGTAGCCGCGCGCCAGGGCCGGGCCGCTCACGTACAGTTCGCCCGCCACCCCGACCGGAACTGGGCGGAGCCGGGAGTCGAGCACCAGCAGGTCGACGCCGCCGATCGGCGGTCCGACGAGGACCGGTTCCTCGACCCGCATGGGCGGGCCGATCGCGACACCGATCGTGGTCTCGGTGGGTCCGTAGAGGTTCTGGAAGCGCACCAGTGGTGCCCAGCGGTCACGCAAGGTGTCCGGGACCGCCTCACCGCCCGCGTAGACGGTGTGCAGATCCGGGAGGTCGGCCGGATCGAGGGAGGCGAGCACTGTCGGGGTGAGGAATGTATGGGTCACGCGGTGCTCGCGCATGAAGTCCGCGAGCGGTGCACCGGCCACCGCGTCGCGGTGCCGGTACACGACGGAGGCACCCACGGTGAAGGCGAGCAGATACTCGAGTACGAAGGCGTCGAAACTGGGTGAGGCGAAACCCAGGACGCGTGAGTCCGGGGTGATTCCGGATTTCTCCGCGGCCTCGACGCCGAAGTTGCGCAGGCCGCCCGCGGTGACCTCGACGCCCTTGGGCGTACCGGTCGATCCGGACGTGTAGATCACGTAGGCCGCGTCGTCGGCCCCGACCGCGCTCGGCCGGTCGGCGTCGGTCACAGGCGAATCACTGGCCGCCGCAACGGCTTCGATGAGCTCCGGCGAGTCCAGTTCCAGCCACTCGCTGCCGGGCATCCCGGGCCCGGCCACGTCGCCGAGCGTGAGCCCGAGCCGCGCACCGGAATCGGTGATCATGTGCGACACGCGATCCGCCGGGTAATCCGGGTCGATCGGTACGTACCCGGCCCCGGTCTTGGCCACCGCCCAGATCGCGACCATCAGTTCCGCCGACCGTGGGATGAGCAGCGCGACCAGGGTGCCGCGGCCGATGCCGCGATCCAGCAGGTGACGAGCCAGCCGGTTCGACGCGGCATCGAGCTCGCCGTACGTCAATGACCGCTCGGGGTCGACGACCGCGGTCCGGTCCGCTCCGCCGCGCCGGACCGCGGCGGCGAACAGCTCGGCCAGCGGCACGGCCGGTGTCGCGGGCTGACGGCCCACGGGGGTCAGCAGCTCGCGCTCGTCGGTGTCGAACAGGTCGGCGTCACCGACCGGCACGGTCGCGTCGGTGACCAGCTCGTGCAGCAACCGCGCGAATCGATCCATCATCCGCGCGACCGTCGCCTCGTCGAACAGGTCCGTGGCGTAGTTGACCCGGCCGATCCAGGACCCGGCGCGACCCCCGCGGAGTCCGACCGTCAGGTCCACCTTGGCCGAGTTCTCCTCGGTCTCCACCACTTCCACCGCGAGCTCGTCGATGTCGGCGACGAGAGTGGACGGATCCGCGGGAGTGGGGTCGACGGTCAGCAGGATCTGCGTCAGCGGCGCGAAGGCCTCCGAACGTGACGGCGCGAGTGCGTCCACGACCGCCTCGAAGGGGGCATCGGCGTGGGCGAAGGCGTCGAGATCGGTGACCCGCACGGCGTCGAGAAGGTCGGCGAACCGCTGCGCCGGGTCGACGACGGTCCGCAGAACCAGGGTGTTGACGAACATGCCGACCAGCGGATCCAGGGCGGCGTCGCCGCGTCCGGCGATCGGGGTGCCGATGGCGATGTCGTCGGTGGCCGAGAGTCGCGACAGCAGCACGGCCAGTGCCGCATGGATGACCATGAACTCGGTGACGCCACGCTCGGTGGCGAGATTTCGGACGAGATCTGCTGTCGCCGAGTCGATCTCGAAACCGACTTCGGCGCCGGCCATCGACGCGACCTTCGGACGCGGACGGTCGGCGGGGAGTTCGAGCACCTCGGGAAGCCCCGCCAGCGCGGTGCGCCAGTAGTCGACCTGCGCCGAGACCCGCGAATCCGGGTCGTCGATCGAACCGAGCTCACGACGTTGCCAGAGCGCGACGTCGGCGAACTGCACCTCCAGCTCCGCGAAGTCGGGCGAACGGCCCTGGGAGCGCGCGACATACGCGGTCACCACGTCGGTGACGAGCGGCCGCATCGATTCGCCGTCGCCGGCGATGTGGTGGATCACGATGAGGACGATGTGTTCGAGGTCGTCGACGCGATGCACGCGGATGCGGATCGGTCGCTGCACCGCGACATCGAAACCCGCGCCGGCGGCGGCAAACAGGTCGGATTCCTCGTCGACGACAGCCCAGTCGAGTTCGGCGCCTACACCGGTGGCGTCCCCGATGACCTGTCGCGGTGCGCCGTCGATCGACGGGAACACCGTGCGGAGCACTTCCTGACGCTCGACGACGTCGACCATCGCGGCACGCAGCGCGGCGAGGTCGAGCTTGCCGCGCAGGCGCAGGGCGATCGGGATGTTGTAGGCCGCCGAGCTGGTGTCGAACTGGTTGATGAACCAGATGCGTTGCTGCGCATAGGACAGCGGGATCTCATCCGGGCGCGGGCGTACCGCGGTGACCGGCGGGAGGCCGGGTACGCGGTCGGCGACGCGTTGCGCGAGCTCACGCACGCTCGGTGCGTCGAAGAGGTCGCGGACGCTGACCTCGACGCCGAGCGCCGCACCGGCGCGGGCCGCGACCCGCATCGCGGCCAGGGAATTGCCGCCGAGATCGAAGAAGGAGTCGACGACCGAGACCCGCTCGACCCCGAGGACCTCGGCGACGACAGCGGCCAGGGCCTGCTCGGCCGGCGTCGTCGGCTCGACGATCTCGGACTCGGACACGGTGGGCGCCGGCAGCGCGCGCCGGTCGACCTTGCCGGAGGCGTTACGGGGCATCTCGTCGAGGACGACCCACAGTGTCGGGCGCAGGTGGGTGAGCAACCGTTCCGCGGCGAAGGCGCGGACCGTGTCGACGTCCACGGTGTCGCCCGGATGGCCCGTCAGGTAGGCGACGAGCGCATCGCCCGCGGACGTCGTGGTCACCGCGGCAGCAGCGGCGACCACGCCCGGCGCGGCGGACAGGACTGCCTCGGTCTCGCCGAGTTCGATGCGCTGTCCATGGATCTTGACCTGGAAGTCGGCGCGGCCGAGATACTCGAGTTCACCGTCCGCGCGCCAGCGTGCGAGGTCGCCGGTCCGGTACAACCGCGAGCCCGCTGGGCCGGCCGGGTCGGCGACGAACGCCTGGGCGGTCAGCGCCGGCGCGCCGGCATACCCGCGGGCCATCTGCGCGCCACCCAGGTACAGCTCGCCGGGGACGCCGGGCGGCACCGGGCGGAGGCGGGTGTCGAGGACCCGGGCCGTCACGCCCGGTGCCGGGCGGCCGATGGTGACGACCTCGACCGGTTCGACCAGGGGCCGGATCGTCGCGTCCACCGTCATCTCGGTCGGCCCGTACTGGTTGACGACCACCGCGTGCGGGGCGGCCGCGAGCGTCTGCTGCGTCACCGCGGGGGTGAGTGACTCACCGCCGGTGAAGATCTGACGCACCGAGGACAGACCGGTGGCGGGATCGAAGCTCTCGTCGAGGAACACCGCGAGCAGCGATGGCACGAACTGGACGGAGGTGACCCGCTCGTCGGCGATGACGCGGGCGAGATGCGCCGGATCACGGTGGCCGTCGGGTGCTGCGACCACGGCGGTGGCGCCCGCGACGAACGGCCAGAACAGCTCCCAGACCGAGGCGTCGAAGGTGTAGGGGGTCTTCACCAGCACCCGTTCGTCCGCCGGGTCACCGGTGTAGGCCCCGAACCAGGACAGCATGTCGTGCAGGCCCCGGTGGGTGACCGTCACACCCTTGGGCTGTCCGGTCGAGCCCGAGGTGAACAGCGTGTAGACCGGGTGCCCGGCGCGCAGCGCCACCGGACGATCCGCGGGGGTGAGGGGAGCCGACGCAGCGGTCGCGAGCGCGTCGAGATCGACGGTGACGAAGGTTTCCGGAACGGTGGACGCGGCCTCGGCCCAGCTCGGACGTGCCCCGGCGACGACCACCGTCGACGCACCGGACAGCGCCAGCTGCCGGCGGACGACCTCGGCCGGCGCCTCCGGGTCGATCGGCACGTAGGTTCCGCCGGCGAGCACGATCCCGTGGATCGCGACGAGCATCTCGACCGACCGCGGAACGGCAACCGCGACCGCCACATCCGGCCCGACACCCTGCTCGAGCAGTCGTCGTGCGAACGCGTGGACCAGCGCCCCGTACTCGGCATGGTCGTAGGTGCGCCCGCCCGCGCGAACGGCGGGGCGGGACGCGTTGCGGGCGAACGAGTCCGCCAGCGCATCCGCGACCGTGACGACCTGCCCGGGACCGGCGTCGGTGTCAGCCGCACCGACCCATCGTTCGATCGCCTCGTGCTCGGCCGAGGTCATCAGCTCGGCATCGCCGACGGGCGCACCCGGGTCCGCGGTCAGGGCGTCGAGAAGGCGGACGAACCGATCGGCGAACAGGCGCACCGATTCGGCGTCGTACAGGTCGGTCGCATAGAGCACCGAGCCCTGCCAGTTGTCGCCGTTGTCGGCGATGCCGACGGTCAGGTCGACGCGCGCGGAGAGTTCGTCCGGTTCGGCCGGGGTCACGGCCAGGCCGCCGGCCTCGCCGATCGTCCCCCCGCCGATCGTCAACGTCTGCGAGGCCAGGTCGGCGATGGCCGACTGGTCGAAGGCGAGCCACACCTGCGCGAGGGGCGCGTAGGCCTCGGTGCGCAGCGGGTTCACCCGTTCGACGACCGCCTCGAAGGGGATGTCCGCGTTCGCGAAGGCCTCGAGATCGGTGCGGCGGACGTCGTCGAGCAGTTGGTCGAAGCCGGCCGAGGAGTCGACGCCGGTCCGAAGGACCAACGTGTTGACGAACATCCCGACCATCGGGTCCAAGATCGACTGGCCACGACCGGCGATCGGCGTCCCGACGGCGATGTCCTCGGTCGCGGACAGACGCGACAGCAGGACCGCGAGCGCCGCATGCGCGACCATGAACGGGGTCAGCCCGCGATCCCGGGCCAGGCGCGCAACACGCTCCGAGACCTCCTGCGGCACACTGAATTCGACGCGTGCACCGCGCTGTGAGGCCACGGCCGGACGTGGGCGGTCGGTGGGCAGCTCGAGCACGTCGGGCGCGCCGTCGAGTTGCCGCGCCCAGTACTGGAGCTGTGCCCCGACGAGCGAGGAGTCGTCGGTGGCGGCGCCGAACACCCGACGCTGCCACAGCGCGACGTCGGCCATCTGGACCGGCAGCGGCTCGAACGCGGGCGCACGCCCGGCGACCCGTGCGGTGTACGCGGTGATCAGGTCGGTCACCAGCGGCGCCAGTGATTCGCCGTCACACGAGATGTGGTGCACCACCATCCCGAGGACCGCCTCGGTGTCCGAGATCCGGGAGAAGCCTACGCGCACCGGCAGTTCCGCGACCAGGTCGAATCCGCCGAGCATCACCTGCGGCAGTGCCGCTTCCGGCACCTCGCGCCAGTCGAGCATCGCAGCCGTCGCCGACGGCTCGTGGACGAGCTGATAGGCGTCGCCGTCGGCTTCGGGATAGGTGGTTCGCAGGACCTCGTGGCGCGTCATGACGTCGAGCAACGCCGCACGCAGCGCGTCGGCGTCCACCTCGCCCGACAACCGCAGGACCATCGGGATGTTGTAGGCGGGCGAGGCCGGGTCGAACCGGTTGATGAACCACATGCGCTGCTGTGCGAGCGACAGCGGGATGCGGTCCGGACGGTCGACGACGGGCTCGATCGGCGGCAGCCCCGGCCGCTTCGACGCCGCGGCCAGCGCGAGGTCGCGAACCGTCGGGGCGTCGAAGAGGTCACGGACGGTGAGGTCCACACCGAGCGTCTCCGCGGCGCGGCCGACGATGCGGGCGGCCAGCAGCGAGTTGCCGCCGACGTCGAACACCGACTCGACGACGCTGATGTCCTCGAGACCCAGTACCTCCGCGAAGATGTCCCGCAGGGCTGCCTCGGTGTCGTTGTCGGGCGCGACGAACTCGGTCGTCGACGCCAGCACCGGCCGCGGCAGTGCGCCGCGATCGAGTTTGCCGTTCTGGGTCAGTGGCAGCCGCTCGACCGTCATGACGACGTCGGGGACCATGTACTCCGGCACCGTGGCCGCGACTCGGCGGCGCACGACCTGTTCGTCGACCTCGGCGCCCTGCTCGGGAACCACGTAGGCGGCAAGGATCTCACCCCGGTCGGGCAGATCCACGACGTTCGCCGCACCCGCCGCGATCCCGTCGACACCGACGAGTGCGGCCTCGATCTCACCGTACTCGATACGGAATCCGCGGAGCTGGACCTGGGCGTCGCCCCGACCGAGGTACTCGATGTCGTCGCCGACGCGGCGCGCCAGATCGCCGGTCCGGTACATCCGGTCACCGGAACCGTTCGGCACGAACGGGTTCGCGACGAAACGCGTGGCACTGAGGCCGGCCCGGCGGAGATAACCTTGCGCGAGTTGCGTTCCGGTGACGTACATCTCACCGATGACGCCCTCGGGCACCGGCCGCAGCCGCGAGTCGAGGATGTGGATGTCCAGCGACGACAGCGGCCGTCCGATGAACGACGCGTCACCCGCCGACACCGCGTCGCGGTCCAGCGCGCGATAGCTGACGTGCACCGTGGTCTCGGTGATGCCGTACATGTTGACCAGCTGCGCACCGTCGGCCGGGTTGTCGTCGAACCACCGCCGGACCTGTTCGAAACTCAGCGCCTCACCGCCGAACACGATGTAGCGCAGCGCAAACGAGGCCTGCTTCTGCCGCTGGGCGGTGATGAGCTGGTAGAAGGCCGACGGCGTCTGGCTCAGCACCGTAACCCGCTCGGACTCGAGCAGCTCGACGAAGGCGTCCGGATCGCGCGTGGTGTCCTGGTCGACCACGACGACGCGCCCGCCGGTGACCAGCGGTCCCCAGATCTCCCAGACCGAGAAGTCGAACGCGTAGGAGTGGAACAGCGTCCACACGTCGTCCGGACCGAACGAGAACTCCTCCGCCGCGGCCTTCATCAGCGCGACGACCTCGTGATGCGAGACGACGACGCCCTTCGGCCGGCCCGTCGAACCCGAGGTGTAGATCAGGTAGGCCGGCAGCCGCTCGTCGAGGGCCTCCCCCGCTCCCTGAGGAGTCCCGGCTGCCAACTCCTCGGGCGCCGCGAACCGCACGTCGATGACGTCCCACGCCGCGGCGAGTTCCGCGTCGGCGAGCACCAGCAGCGGCGCGGCGTCGTCGACGATCGACTGCGCGCGCGCAACCGGCTGGGAGCGGTCGAGCGGCAGATACGCCGCCCCGGTCTTGAGGACGGCGAGCAGGGCCACGATCAGCTCGGCACGGCGCGCGAGCGCGACACCTACGAGGCGACCCGGACCTGCGCCGATGGCGCGGAGTGCGCCGGCCAGCACCTCGGACCGCTCGTCGAGCTCGCGATAGGACAGTACGGTGCCGGTCGCGTCGCTGACCGCGGGCCGGTCGGCGTGGCGGGCCACCGCGGAACGGACGAGACCGGGCAGTGAGCCGAGGTCGGTGCTGCCGATCAGCTCCAGGGCCCGCTCTCGGATCAGCCCGATCGCGCGCCGGGTGGCGTCGGCGATCTCCGCGGGTGCGCGGCCGGCGGCGGCCTCGGTCTGGGTGACCCCGGCGCCGACGGCTGCCTCGGTGTCGAGCCCCTGGGCGACGAAGATCTGGGCCGTAGCCGAGACCCGTGCGTACAGCTCACCGAAGGTGACCGGACCGGACGCCGCCTCGTAGGCGGTCTCGGAGGGTGCGACGCCGGCCGAGAAGGCGATCAGGTGCAATGTCGAAGGCCGCGAGCCCCAGGTGAGAGAGATGTTGGAGGCCGTTGAATCGACATCGGTCACGTCTGAGTCATTCCTTTGGTCGACTGCACTGCTTCGTTCCCGCGGGACCCGCCTCCGGTCACGGCGCGCCATCCAGAACCCGGAGGGCGTTGGTGCGGAGCTCTCCCAGTACGTCACCGAGTGCGTCGGGCCCCGACACCGCGAGGCCGGGCAACAAGCTCATCAGCGCGGTGGTGAGGGCAGAGTCCGGGTCAGGGAGTGCGGCAGCCATCGCATCACTGATCGACGACAGCACCATGAACGTTACCTGCGCATCCTGATGTGCGGCCGCCACCGCATCCGGCTGTGCGGCCGTGGCACGGGCGACCAGATCGGGGAGCGAGACGGCGCGTTCGGCGTCGGCGATGTCACCGGCCGCCGCCTGTTCGGCCGCGGTGACGATGTCGATGTCGCCCACCAGCACCTGCGGGTTCTCCGACACCTCCTCGAGTACTCGCAGGTACCGCTGCGCATAGCTCTCGACCGTGTTCTTGGTGAAGATGTCGGCGGCGTAGATCAACTGGCCCGTCATTGAATCAGCGTCCTTTGCTGCCGGTGCACCGAAGTCGTTCGGGAACAACGTGAGCTGGAGATCCACCTTGGCTGGGGTCAACTGCTCGGATACCGGTGCGATCGTCATCGAGTCCATGTCGAGCGAGGGGATGGTGAAGTTCTGGTAGGCGAACATCACCTGATAGATCGGGTTGTAACTGGTGGGCGGCGAGGAGAGAACAGATGACACGATCGTATCGAACGGGATCTCGGCGTTCGCCATGTCCGCCAGGTCCTCGTCGCGGACCCGCTGGAGGAGCTCGGCGAACTTCTCTTCGTCCTGGAGCCGCGACCGCAGGGCCAGGGTGTTGACGAACATGCCGACCATGCCGTCGAGTTCTGGCTGACCCCGCCCGGCGAACGGGGTGCCGATCACGATGTCGCGCTGGGTGGTCAGCCGGCTCAGGAGCACCACCAGTGCGGTCTGCATCACCATGAACAGTGTCGCGTTGTGCTGGCGCGCGACCGCCTCGAGCTTGTGCACCAGGCCGCCGTCGATGTCGAAGCGCACCTCCTCGCCGACGAAGGACGGCGTCCGCGGGCGGGGACGGTCGGTCGGCAACTCCAGCCGGGCCGGCGCGTTGTGGAGCCGGTCGGCCCAATAGGCGAGCTGTCGGTCCGCCTCGGTCGTCCCGTCGGGCCCGGGGACGGCGAGTGCCTCCTGCTGCCACAGCGTGTAGTCCAGGTACTGGACCGCGAGCGGCTGCCACTCCGGCCGGCGGCCGGCCACCCTAGCCGAATAGGCGGTCATGACATCGGTGGCCAGTGGCAGCATCGAGGCGCCGTCCGCGGTGATGTGGTGGACGACGAAGACCAGGATGTGCTCGGTCTCGGTGAGTCGCAGCAACATCATCCGCAGCGGCGGGGCGATCGTGACGTCGAAGCCACGGCCGGTGAACTCCGCGATCACCGGCACGGGGTCGCCATCGACGTCGACGACGCTGCGCTCGAGCAATTCGAGTGCCGCGTCTCGGTCGAGCACGAGTTGGATCGGCTCGCCGTCGATCAGCGGATAGCGCGTCCGCATCGACTCGTGGCGGTCGATGAGGTCCTCGATGGCGCCTCCGATCGCGTCGGTGTCCAACTGTCCCGACAGGCGCAGCGCCATCGCGACGTTGTAGGCCGGCGACGCCGGATCGGCCCGGTTGATCAGCCACATACCGCGCTGTACCGCAGAGAGCGGTGCAGTCGTCCCCCGCTGCCCGGCGACCAGGCGCGGTCGCCGCGACGGGGCGTCATGCGCGTGGTCGTGTGTGAACGCAGCCAGCTCGCGCACCGACGGGGCGGCGAAGACCGTGGCCACCGGGATGTCGATGCCGAGTTCGGCAGACAGGCGTGCCGCGACCTTCGTCGCGCCCAGCGAGTTCCCGCCGAGATCGAAGAAGGACTCGACCACACTGACCTCGTCCATGCCGAGCACGTCGGCGAACACGACCGCGATCGCGGCTTCGGTGTCGCCTGCGGCGGGAACGAAGTCCGCGGTCTCGATCACCGGCGCGGGCAATGCCTTTCGATCGACCTTCCCGGCCGGGTTGAGCGGCATGGAGGGAAGCGGCATCCAGATCGACGGGACCATGTACTCGGGAACGGTGCCGGCCAGATGCGTCTGGGCGTCTGCCGGGGCGACGGTGTTGGGAGAGTAGTACGCCACCAGACTCTGCCCGGCCGACAGATCGGCGACCGTCACCGCCGCATGCACGATGTCGGGGACCGACATCAGGGCCGCCTCGATCTCGCCCAGCTCGAGCCGCTGTCCGCGCAGCTTGACCTGGAAGTCGTTACGACCGAGGTACTCGATCTCACCCGCCGCGGTCCATCTGGCAAGGTCGCCCGTCCGGTACAGACGCGCACCCGGCGGCCCGAACGGGTCGGCCACGAACCGCTCGGCGGTGAGGCGTCCCTGCGAGGCGTATCCACGCGCCAGTTGGACGCCGCCGAGATAGATCTCACCGGGCACGCCGAACGGGAGCGGACGCAACCGGTGGTCGAGGACGTGGATCGTCGTGTTGGGCACCGGTCGCCCGATCGGTACGACCGTCTCCGAACCGCGGACGTTGTGCTCGGTGACGTCGACCGCGGCCTCGGTGGGCCCGTACAGATTGTGCAACCCGACGGCGGGCAGCACGGTGCGCAGGCCACTCGCGGTCGAGGCGGTCAATGCCTCCCCCGAGGTGAACACCTGACGCAACGAGCTCAGTTCGGCCAGCCGGTCCGCACCGACGACGTCGAGGAAGGTCGACAGCATGGACGGCACGAAATGCAGTGTGGTCACGTCCGCGTCCTGGATGATGTCCACGAGGTACGACGGATCCCCGTGCCCGCCGGGCTCGGCGACCACCAGCCGAGATCCGGAGATGAAGGGCCAGAACAACTCCCACACCGACACATCGAAGGTCACCGGCGTCTTCTGCAGCACCACGTCGCGCTGGGTGAGCGTGTAGTGCTCCTGCATCCAGTCGAGGCGGTTGACGATCGCGCGATGGGACACGACGACACCCTTGGGGCGTCCGGTCGACCCGGACGTGAAGATCGTGTACGCGGCGTTCTCCGGACCGAGCGGCCCGCGACGCTCGGTCGAGGCGAGCGGTGCCGCGTCCGAGTCGATCTCGGCCGCGACGTCGACCACGGTGACCGTGACGCGGTCGGCGAGGTCGTCGACCACGGCGGGGCGGGGCCCCGGTCCGACGAGTACGCGCCGGGTACCGGCGGTCTCGAGCATGTAGTCGGCGCGGTCGACCGGCGCCTCGGTGTCGAGCGGCACGTACTGACCACCTGCCAGCACGATGGCGTGCACCGCGACGAGTAGTTCCACCGAGCGCGGAATGCACACGGCCACCGCGACATCCGGACCGACACCGTCGTCGATCAGCTGTCGTGCGAGCGCCGTTGCACGGGAAGCGAATTCGCCGTAGGTGACCTCGCGGCCGGCGAAGACCAACGCCACCGCGGCGGGATCCCGGCGATATCCGGTCAGCAGCGCAGCCGACAGATCAGGCGCGGAGAGTTCCCGTGCGGCGCCGCGGGACCAGCCCCGGACCGTGTGCACCTCGGCCTCGGGGAACGCGAAGAGATCATCGACGCGCAGCGCTGGTCCGGCATCGTCACGCCCGAGCGAGCCGGCGATCGTCCCCAACACATCGTGGAGGTAGCCGGCGAACCGTTCGATCGTGCTCTCGTCGAACAGGTCACGCGCATACCCGAACGCCACCGAGATCTGCCCGGCGTGGTCGCCGGTATCGGCGTACTCGACGACACTGAGCGAGAGGTCGTATTTCGCGAACGGTGCCCGCGCGTCGATGAGGCTGATTCCGGCCTCGTCCTCGAAGAGCCGCTCGACCTGATCGTGCTGCATCACCAGCTCGACCTGAAACAGCGGCGAATGCGCGGTGGAACGGCGCGCACCCACCGCGTCCACGACCTGCTCGAAGGGCACATCGGCGTTGCTGAGTGCTTGCGCGCGAGTGTGATTGGCCTCGCTCAGCAGACTGTTGAGGTCGGTGTCGGGATGCACCCGCGTGCGGAGCACGAGGGTGTTGACGAACATGCCGATCAGGTCGGCGAGTTCCGGCTCGTCCCGGCCGGCGATGGCGGTGCCGATGGCGACGTCGTCGCTGCCGGACAGACGCGACAACACCACGGCGAGCGCAGCGTGGAAGATCGCGAAGACGGTCACACCGTGCTGTGCGGCCACCGCGTGCAGCCGGACGACGGTGTCGGCGTCGAGGAGGGTGTCGACGTATCCGCCTGCACCGGAGGGCCGGATGGGCCGCGCACGGTCGGTGGGCAGCGAGATGAGCTCGGGCATCCCCGCCAGTTCGGCGCGCCAGAAGTCGAGTTGCGCCGACATGAGCGAGGTGTCGTCGGTGGTCTCCCCCAGGACGTCGCGCTGCCACAGCGCGTAGTCGGCGTACTGCACCGGCAGCGGGCGCCATGCGGGCTGCTCGTGGGCGAGCCGCGCGGCGTAGGCCGTCAGGACGTCGGTGATCAACGGTCCCAGCGAAGCACCGTCGCCGACGATGTGGTGCATGACGACGATCAGAACGTGATCGAGCGTTCCGTCGGGCGCCACAGAGCGGAAAAGTCGTGCGCGGACCGGATATTCGTAATTCAGGTCGAAACCGGTCACCGCGAAGTCGGCGAGCCTGCGTTCGGTGTCCACGGGTGCCACGTCGACCACGTCGAACAACCGCGCCGCGGCCGCCGCCTGCGCCGAATGGATGAACTGGTAGGTCTCCCCGTCCTCGTCGGGGAACGTCGTCCGCAACGGCTCGTGTCGCGCGATGACATCATCGATCGCCGCGGCGAGCGCGGTGGCGTCGACGTCGGCGCCGAGCCGCACCGCCCCCGGGATGTTGTAGGCCGGCGAGGTCGGGTCCAGCCGGTTGATGAACCAGAGACGACGTTGGCTGAAGGCCAACGGAATCCGGTCCGGGCGCGGCTGCGGCACGAGCTCCGGCCGGCGCGCGGCGGCGTCGTCGGTCACCGGTGTCGCGACCCGGATGATGTCGCCGAGGCTCTGGCTCTCGAAGACGTTGGCCAGCTTGATGTCGAGCCCGACGACGGTGCGCAGGCGCGACGCCAGTCGGGCAGCGGTGAGCGAGTCCGCGCCGAGGGCGAAGATGTTGTCCTGCAGCCCGATCGGCTCGATGTCGAGCAGCTCTTCGACGATGGCGACCACTTCGCGTTCCCGCGGAGTCGACGGCGCGACGTAGGCGACCCGTTCGTCACGCGCGAACACCGGCGCGGGCAGCGCCTGCCGGTTCAGCTTGCCGTTCGCGGTGAGGGGCAACTCGTCGATCAGCATGACGATGTCGGGCACCATGTATCCGGGTACATGGGCGCGGACCTGCTCGCGGATTTCGGCTTCGTCGAGCTCGCAACCGTTTTCGGCGACCGCGTATCCCACCAGTTTCGCCCCGCCGGCCGATGCCGCGTCGGTGACGACCGCAGCGGCCGCGGCGACGCCGTCGACGGCGCGCAGCGCCGTCTCGACCTCGCCCAGTTCCACCCGGAATCCCCGCAACTGCACCTGGGTGTCCGCGCGCCCCAGATACTGGACGTCGGTACCGATCCGCCGGCCCAGATCGCCGGACCGGTACATCCGCTCGCCGGTGCCGTGCAGGTCGGCGACGAATCGGGTCGCCGTGAGGCCGTGGCGGTTGCGGTACCCGCTTGCGAGTTGACCGCCGACGACGTAGATCTCGCCGACCGCACCCTCGGGCACGGGACGCAGGCGGTTGTCGAGGACCCGCAGGCCGAGCGAGTTCAACGGACGGCCGATGAGGCTCGCACTCTCGTCGCGCACCAGATCGGGATCGAGCGGACGGTAGGTCACATGGACCGTCGTCTCGGTGATGCCGTACATGTTGACGAGTTCGATATCGTCACCGAACGCCTCGTACCAGTTGTGCACCTCGTCGAAGCGCAGCTCCTCGCCACCGAAGACGATGTAGCGCAACGCCAACGGCGTTCCGGTGCGGCGCCGGACGTCGGCCACGATGCTGAACGCCGAGGGCGTGAGGGACGCCACGGTGATCTGCTCGTCGGCGAGCAACTGCAGGAACTCGGCGGGCGCACGGGCGACCATCCGGTCCACGATCACCGCACGACCGCCGGTGAGCAGCGGGCCGAAGATCTCCCACACAGAGAAGTCGAAGGCGTAGGAGTGGAAGACCGACCACACGTCCTCGGGCGTGAACTCGAAGTCGGCCGACGCCGCGTCGAGCAGCGTGGCGACGTTCCGATGCACGATCTCGACGCCCTTGGGCGCCCCCGTCGACCCGGAGGTGTAGATGACGTAGGCCGTCGCCTCCGGGGTCCGCGGGCCGCGCGGTACCGGGACCGCGGCGACTTCCGGAGTCCCCGCCTCGTCGAGGAGATGTCCGGCCTCGACGACCTCGCACTCCCCCGCCCACCCGGGCCGATCGCCGTCGGAGACGATCAGGCACGCCGGGGCGGCGTCGTCGACGATATAACGCAGACGCTCTTCCGGATTGCCGGTGTCGAGTGGCAGGTATCCCGCTCCCGCCTTCAGCACGGCGAGCATCACCACGACGAGACTCGTGTCGCGAGCCGTCGCGACGCCGACCAGGTCGCCTGCTCCGATACCGCGAGCGCGCAACGATCGCGCCATCGCGTCCGAGCGGCTCGCGAGCTCGGCGTAACTGAGGGTCGTGCCGTCGGCGTCGGAGACCGCTCCCCGGTGACGATGGGCGGCTGCGACCTCGTCGAACATCTCGACGAGGGTCGGCGTGGCCGCCCGCGGATGTGGCTGTGGAAGCGACTCGAGCAACCGGTGATCGCTGTCCACGAGCAGGCCGATGTCGGTGACAGGGGTATCGAGTGACTCCGCCGACAGGAACCGGTCCAGGAACGTCAGGAATCGCTGGTGCAGCGCGTCGAGTTCGGCCGGTGCGTACAGGTTCGGGTTGCCGTGCAAGTCCACGACCAGCGGTGCGCCAGGGCTCGACTGGTACAGGTTGATCAGCAGATCCTCGAGGATGCCCGAGGTCAGGATCCGGTACTCCATCTCGGTGCCGTCGATGGCGACCTGCTCGTCGAAGAACACCATGTTGATGGTGGGCCCGAACGAGACCGAACTCTGATCGAGACCGGCGTCGCGACGGATGTCGTCGGACCGGTAGCGCTGGTGCCGCAATGCGCCGGTCAGTTCGAGCTGCGCGGTCTGGATCAGCTCCCGCACCGACTTCGAGGCCACCTCACGCAACCGGATCGGCAAAATGTTGGACACCATGCCGCCGGAGATCTTGATCTTGGCGGTGGCCCGGCCGGTGACCGGGAGGCTGAGGACGATGTCGTCGTGATTGCTCATGCGCGCCAGGAACGCGCCGAACGCCGAGGTCATCAGGACGGCCAGTGAACTGTTCAGCTCACCGGCGAGGGCCTCGTACCGGCGTTGCCGATCGGGGTCGAGGGCGGCGCTGGAGACGACGTTGTCGAAGGAGAGCGAACCGGCGGTGCCGACCTTCGACAGGGTCACTCGCTCCGGCAGGTCCGCGACGCGGTCGAGCCAGTGCGCGCGGTCGGTCTGCCGCCGGGTACTGCCCTGGTAGGCCTCTTCGTAGGCGACGATGTCGGCCATGGTGGCCGGCGGCTTGTCGCGCGGTTCCTCTCCCCGGCGGAGAGCGTTGTAGCGGTCGACGGTGCGCCGCATGATCGACAGCGCGGCATAGCCGTCGATGATGATGTGATGGGCGCGGTTGTACCAGAACGTGCGATCGTCGGAGATCAGCAGGATCGAGACGATGATGAACTGGTCGGTGAGGAGATCAACCGGCTGTCGGTACTCGGCCTGCATCCACGCCATCGCCGCGGCGACCGGGTCGGCCTCGGAACGGAAGTCGAGGATGTCGACGGTCTGATCGAAGTCGACGTCGACGTACTGCATGGGGATGCCGTCGATCTCGGTCAGACGGACGAAGGGCGACTCAACGAGTTTCCCGACCTCTTCACAACAACGGGCGAAGAGGTCGATGTCCAGTCCACCCGGCGCGTGGCGGATGTCCACGTACTGAGCGATGTTGACCGAGTACTCGGACGACAGCGACTCGGCGAACCACATGCCGCGCTGCGCCGCGGTGAGCGGGAGGACCTGAATGGTCTCGTCCACGTCACCCGGCGTACCCGCACGGTAATCGGCGATTGCCACGTCCTCTGAACTCTCCCTCGCTAGTCCTGCAGTCGATTAGACCTCACGACACTGCCGTTGGTAATCGTTCAGACCCTCCACATCGGACGCCGACACAGAATCTCCATCCTATTTCACGCGAGGGGGTCTCATGAAACCGGGATGCGGGGCCAGCCTCTGAGAATGCCATCGCCGACGCCACCTTCCTTGTTACCTGCCGCGGCGTGTCCAGGCCCGGCGAGACAACCGCCCCCGACGGGCGTCGCGCTGGGCGCATAGGACTCTGACCAGCGTGGATGTGCGCGCGGCCGATGGTGGGGCGGTCCACGTCGGCGCGGCTGAAGCCATACCGAGCGTCATTCGTTACCCGGACGCCACTGGATCGGTTCGCGGTCATCGGTCCCTTGCGGCCTTTCGATAACCGCGAAGAGCTGGATAGATGGAAATGACCAGAATCACCACGGTCCAAACCGCGACTTTCACCAGATTCTCGGCGAGAGGACCGCCCGCGGCCAGCGCACGCATGGCTTCGATGGCCGGGGTCATCGGTTGATTAGCGACGATCGGCTGCAGCCAGGTGGGATAAGCGCTTATCGGCGAGAAACCGGAATTGAAGAACATCAGCAGACTCGATGCCAGTCCGAGATAGGGCACGATCGGCGCTCCCGGCCGGGCGCTGACGGCGAGTGCGAGGGTGAGGGTGGCGAACGCGGCGCCGTACGCGAGAGCCACCAGTACCAGTCCGATCGCCGATCCGAACCCCTGGGTGAACCGGAAACCGATCAGGTGGCCGGCGGCGAGCAGGATGAGCGTCGTCACGAGGATGCGGACCAGCTCGGACATCACCCGCGAGGTGAGGTCGGCCGCCCGATGGATCGGCAGGACGTACAGCCTGGCCAGCAGACCCGTGGCCCGTTCCCGGTTCAGCCGAGTCGCCGAGGCGATCGAACCGAACATCGCACCGACGAGGATCACCAGCGGCACCGTGCCATAGGCACTGTTCTGGCCGGTTGCCGACCCGATGGCGTCGCCGAGTACGACCTTGAACATGATCATGCTCAGCGCTGGGAAGAGCAGCGCCTGCATCAGGGTAGGGACGTCGCGGACGAACACCACGATCTGTCGGCCGGCGAGCGGGAGACTCTGGTGCCACCACGCCCGGAACGACCACTCCCGCGGCACGTCGGTGGCTGCGGTCGTCAAGAATTGTCGCTGGGCGCCCGGTTCCCCGACGGTCGCCGTGCTCACGTCGACGGCGCTCATCAGCGCGCCCTCCGCGTACTGATCGCCAGCAGAAGCAGCGCGGTCGCGGCCAGGCCGGCGCACCACCACAGCGACGGCTGCAGTTGGTGCCATGTGGCGGTCCCGGCGTCGAGAGCGCGCATCGAATCCGCGAACTGCGAGATCGGCTGGTTGCGCACGAACGGCTGAATCCACTCCGGGAACTGGGTCAGCGGCACGAACCCCGTGGACATCATGCCCAGGATCAGCGTCGGCAGCGCCAGCGCCTGACTGGTGGCCTCCGGACTTCCGGCCACCAGTCCCAGGCCGTCGGCCGCCCACGAGAACAGGGCGCCGATCAGGAACGCCAAACCGAACAGCCCGACGGTGCCCCACAGACCGCCGCCCGGACGCCACTCGATGATCAGGCAGGCCACCGCCGCGCAGACGAGCGAGATCACCAGCAGGACACCGTTCGTCGCGGTCCGTGCCAACATCGGGATCACCGGCGACATCGGCATCACCCGGAACCGGGTGTTGATCCCCTGGACGCCGTCGAAGGCCGCACGCATCGCCGCCGAGGACGCAGCGAAGTTCACCGACTGCAGCACGATGATCGGCATCAGGAACTGCCCGTAGTTGATCCCGGGCGTGACCTCGACGATGCTGCGCAGCGGTAGGTAGAAGCAGATCGCGAGGAAGGCCGGGGACACGAACGCGAAGATCACCTCACCGCCCCGGAACACCTTCGAGATCCCGCGACCGGACAGCGCCCACCACTGCTGGACAGGCCGCACGCGCGGCTCGGTCAGCACGGTTGTGACCGATCCCGACGACGTCGCCCCCGATCGCAGTACGTCAGAAGTCGTCATGTCAGGTCGAACTCCGGTCCCGGCGCGGATCGGTCAGCGCCAGGAAGACCTCGTCGAGCGATGGCCGCCGCATCGCGACGTCGGACAGCGGGATGTCGGCCGCCGCCGTCCGGCGGATGACCTCGACGAGGGTCTCGGGGCCGTCCGGCGCCGGCACCGCGACGAAGTGGTCGTCATCGCCCTGGACGTGACCGGCGATGAGATCGGCCAGGGTGTCGCGGAGCCGGGCACGGTCGGCGGGGTCGGCGGGTGTGACCTCGCAGTAGGCCGCACCGGTCGACGCCTTCAGCTCGTCGGACGTTCCCTCGGCGATGACCCGCCCCTTGTCGATGACGACGATGTTGTCGGACAGGACGTCGGCCTCTTCGAGATACTGGGTGGTCAGCAGGATGGTGACACCGGAGTCGCGGAGCTTCTCCACGAGCGACCAGACCTCGAGGCGGCTGCGCGGATCGAGCCCGGTCGTGGGCTCGTCGAGAAAGACGATCCGCGGCGCGGTGACAAGTCCACAGGCGATGTCGATCCGTCGGCGCATACCGCCGGAATACTCGCGGACCCGCTTGCCGCCGACATCGGTCAGCGAGAAGGCGTCGAGCAGTTCGTCGGCGCGGGCGCGGGCAGCCGACTTGTCGAGGCCGAGGAGACGACCGAACAGAACCAGGTTCTCGCGGCCGGTCAGGGCCTCGTCGAGGGCGGCGAACTGCCCGGTCAGCATGATGGACTTCCGGACCGATGCCGCGTCGTGTGCGACATCGTGACCGTTCACGGTGGCGGTGCCGCCGTCGGGCTTCAACAGGGTGCACAGCATGTTGACCGTCGTGGTCTTACCCGCGCCGTTGGGCCCGAGCAACGCGACGATGCTGCCGGCCGGGACGGTGAAGCTCACGTCCTCGACGGCGACCATGTCCTTGAATTTCTTGTGCAGGTTCCTGGCCTCGATCGCGAGCCCTGATGAGGCCGCGGTGGTCGGCGGGGGCGGCTCCGGCGACGGCACGGCAACTGTCGGCGATCCGGACCCATCGGCCGGAGGTCGATGCCACTGCGGAACCATCCGCTCCGGTGTATCGAACGATGCCGTCTCGACGACGTGGCCGTTSTGTTCCGGGGATGCGAAGTCTTGCTGGTCGGCCCGTTCATCGCCGCCGCCACGCACCCCATCAACAGGGCGCTCGCCGACGAGGGCCTCGTCCTCAGGCGGTGCGGCGCGATAGGGGGCCCGGGCGGCCGGGCCTGCGGTATGGCCGTTGGGTGAGGTGACGTCCGAATCCGCGTCGTCCGCGGTCGGCGTCGAGGGACTCTCCCGTTCGGCACGCCAGCGCCGAAGTTGCTCCGCTACCGGGTCCGGCAGTACGAACGGGTCCTCGGGCAGTGGCGGAAGGGGCGGGTCGTGCCGTTGATGACGCGGCTCGTAGGACGCGACTGAGGGTCGCTGACCACTGGCCTCGGACATGTCTTCCTCTACGCGTCGACGACAGGACAACACGGACAGCCCGCTCGTCAGCCGAGACTCCGCAGGGCGGGCACGACCATCTGAAGCTAGGCGTCCACGACAACAAACTTACGCACGATTCGCCGTTTCGGACGAATTTGACCCGGTCCGTCATTCACGAATTTGTCGTCGGGCCGCGCGGAAAGGTTACGCGGGCGTTCGCGACCCGCCGCACGCCATCACCGCGGTCACCGGTCGTCGGCGCGGCGTTCACAGGTGACGAGGGCGCGGCGCCGTTCGAGCGGCATGAGCAGTCGATGTGGGCGCCAGTTGTGCTTCTCGTCATCCCAAGGCCGGAACAACAACCACATCACGGTGAATCCCAAGAATCGGAACGGCCGATCGACCCGGAGCACCTTCACCGCCGCATCGTCGCCCCGCCGCGCGGCCGTGCGTACACCACCGGCGATGTAGGAGCGGTTCTGCCACGGTGAGTGACGTAACTGTCGGCACGAGGTGTCTACCTGGACGCGCGGGTCGAAATACATCATCAGGCCCCAGTCGGACAAAGCCAGACTCAGGTCGAGTTCCTCCCAGATGTCCGGGTCGGACCGCAGCGAATCCCGCACTTGTTTCCATGCGACCTGACGGATCGCGTAATTAGGGCCGCTGAGACCCCCGATCTTTCCCCCGTCGGCCAACTCGCCCAGCGTCAGGGTCACGAGGCGACGCTGTAATACGCGGGACGGACCGTCCCAGGTGAGTACCACGCCCGTCAGACCGTCGTAAGCCTGTCCTTCCTCGGAATCGAAGAACGTCACGATCCGCTCGGCCCAGTCCTCCCGCACGAACGAGTCCGCATCGGTTTTTGCGATGATGTCCGACGTGGCGGAATCGAATCCACAATTGCGCGCCGGGATGACCCCGGGCCGAGGCTCGACGATGCGCCGGACGTTGTCGTTGTGTTCCGCGAACTCGTCGACGATGGCCGCGGTCGCGTCCGTCGACGAGTTGTCGATGACGATGATCTCGTCGACGTGCCTGGTCTGGGTGATCAGATGGTCCAGGCATCGTCTGATCGTGTCGGCCTCGTTATATGCCGGAACGATCACCGAAAGTGTGCTCACAACGCCCCCACCACCAAATACGGACCGACACTGACCAACGTTCGTACACCTTGCGGGCATTCATGAAATCGTTTTTGCAAGTTGATTTGGTTGTGTTCTCCTAACACGACCGCAAGCGCCAGACAATGATGCTTACTCGAGTACACACGGATCAACGATTGCAAATCGGCAAGAGCATCAGATTTGTGAAGCGCAGTATTCATTGGCCGCAATGATACCGAGAAATGCACGAACGTCTACATCAAATAGCGTGTTTCCGACATTCTTTTTCGTCGAGTGAAAGGGAATAGCAGGAATTAACGGCTCTTCCCAGATGAGGGTGTAGGTCGGCCGGGCGCGTCGGTCCGCAGATAGACGTCGAGATCTCCCGACGATGGAGGTTCCTACGCCATCCATCCGAAAGACCTCGACGTGACCGACGCTACCCCGCCGGCCGGCTTCGGCCGCCCTGACCTGACCGCCTTCGCGTCTTATCCCAATCGGCTCTGATCGGGTCTGCTGATCCTCTCGACGAGAACGCAGCGACATCACAGCCACCCAACCCCGACCGTCCGCGAAGCCGGGACACGTCACATGACCTGTGCTGCGGGCGTGTCGAGTGGGTCGTCCAGGGGCGACGCGGGAGCGTCGACGCGACGTGCTGAGAGGTGGTTCCAGTCGAGCACTAGCACACCGGCTAGAGCCATTGCGATAGGTCAGGAACGGCGCCGCTCCCTGCGCAGGAGGGAGCGCAGAGTCTCGGCGTTCGCGTAGCCGACCCGTAGCGCGATCTCGGCGGAGGTGAGGTCCGTGGTTGCTGAGAGGTGCCGAGCTCGTTCGATGCGAAGCCGTTGGACGAAGCCGAGCGGAGTGAGGTTGAGCGCCGCACGGACTCGTCGTTCGAGGGTGCGCCGGCTGGTGCCGAGCGACTGCGCGACGAAGGCGACGTTGAACGGTTCGTCCAGGCGGGCGCGCACGAAGCGTTCGAACTCGACGACGATCGGGTCCTCGTGCCGGAGATGTTCGTAGGCGACGAAGGCCGCCTGCGACGGACGCTCGTCGATGATGAGGAGCTTGGCGACATGTTGGGCCAGGTCGGGGCTGATCGATCGCACGAGTGAGAGCGCGAGGTCGATGTGGGCGAAGGCGGCGCCGGCGGTGACGAGGTTCCCGTCGGCCACGACCATGGTGTCGAGATCGAGGGCGACGGTCGGATAGCGCTTCAGGAACTCCGGCCCCAGGAACCAGCTGGTGGTCGCCCGCCGATGATGCATCCGTCCGGTCTCGGCGACGGCGAACACGCCGGTGCACGCCGCGGCGATCCGGGTGGTCGCGTCGTCGAGGCGCCCGAGCGAGGCGATGACCGAACGAGCATCTCGGCTCTGGAGGGCGTCGTTGGTAGCGGCGGCCGTGAGGGTTCCAAGCGCAGGGACGACGACCACGTCGAACTCTGCGGACTCCGACAGCGGGTGGTCCACCGACAGGGTCATCGATGCCGTCGTGGTCACTCTCCGTTTCGGTCCGAGGATGGCGAGTTTGATCGGGTCGATCCGCGGGTCGACATCGTCGCGGGCTCCGTCGGCCACCCGCACGATGTCGATGATCGACGCGATAGCCGAACCGAAGCAGCCGTCGATCGCGATCAGTCCGATACGCATGACGTAAACAATAGCAATACTGCCGTATACGCCACTCCCCACCGGCCCTCGCTCGTCATACGCTGAACTCGCTTCACCAAGAAACCTCGACACCTAGGAGAGTCCCTCATGTCCACACCCGCATCACTTCCGTATGCCTTCGTCGCCAAGATCGTCGCGGCCGATGGACAGCACGACGCGGTCGCCGATCTGCTCGCCGGCGCTGTCTCACTCGCCAACGAAGAAGTAGGAACGATTGTCTGGTTCGCGGTCAGGACCCACGCCGACACCTTCTGGATCTTCGATGCATTCCCCGACGAGGCCGCTCGCGACGCCCACGCCAACGGCGCCATCGTCGCAGCCCTGATGGCCAACCAGCACCTCCTCGGCGCAGCACCCGAGATCCTGGCGGCCGACGTCCTCGCGTCCAAGCTCCCGTAGTCCGCCAACGCACGAGACGATCGCGCCCCGCCGAGCCGTCGCCAGGTCGCGACGCAACGCCACGCTGCGTTGCCGAGCGGTGCGAGGCCTATCGGCACACGGACAGGATGCCGGCCGCGAGCGCTCAGCCGGCGAGGGGTCCGTCGCAGAGGAGAGCGACGTCGGTGTCGGGCAGAGCCGTGAGGCCAGCGCATCGCGCGACCACCAGAACCGAACCGCCCCTGACCAGCGTTTCCGCAGGTCAGGGGCTGTTCGCCGGAGCCGCCTGTCGGAATCGAACCGACGACCTAATCACGTCGGCTTTGCGTCTATCGCTTGATGCGCCCACTGGGCGAACGAGCCGCTGACCTGCGCAAACGCCGAGCGTGGGGGACGCCGCCATCCGGTGGTGACCGACGACGACCGACCAGTACCGACCGTTTCACCGGAGCTTGCGGCGGCGTCGAAGCCGAGCAAGCTCCATTCCTTTAGCTCACCGCGCCCTCCTGCTCGCCGGTCCCGTCGTCGTCGAAGACGTTTCAGGGGTCTTCTCAGATGACGGTATAGGTCGGCCGGGCGCGTCGGTCCGCAGATAGACGTCGAGGTCTCCCGACGACGGAGGTTCCTACGCCATCCATCCGAAAGACCTCGACGTGTCCGACGCTACCCCGCCGGCCGGCTTCGGCCGCCCTGACCTGACCGCCTTCGCTCGACTCGACGGCCTCGGTCTGAGCGTGACCGGACAACGACTTGAACCGGATCGTGCGGTCCTCGCGTGCCGCGTGGTGGAACCAGATCAGTGGTGCCGACGGTGCGGCAGCGAAGGCGCTGCTCGTGACACCGTGATCCGGCGGTTGGCCCACGAGCCGCTGGGCTGGCGACCGACCGTGCTGGAAGTTGTAGTGCGCCGCTACCGCTGTGCCGACTGCGGACACGTGTGGCGCCAAGACACCAGCGCCGCGGCGGAGCCACGCGCGAAGCTCTCGCGCACCGGGCTGCGGTGGGCGCTGGAAGGAATCGTGGTCGCACACCTCACCGTCGCCCGTGTCGCCGAGGGACTCGGGGTCGCGTGGGACACCGCCAACAACGCGGTCCTGGCTGAAGGCAAGCGGCTGCTGATCAACGACCCCACGCGGTTTGAGGGCGTGAAGGTCATTGGCGTCGATGAGCACGTCTGGCGCCACACCAGGCGTGGCGACAAGTACGTCACCGTGATCATCGACCTCACCCCGGTCCGCGATGGCGCCGGCCCAGCAAGGCTGCTGGACATGGTCGAGGGCCGGTCGAAGGCGGCGTTCAAGACCTGGCTCGCCGACCGCGACGACGCCTTCCGTGACGCGGTCGCGGTGGTCGCGATGGACGGCTTCACCGGGTTCAAGACCGCCGCCGCAGAGGAGATCCCGGACGCGGTCACGGTGATGGATCCCTTCCACGTCGTGCGCCTGACCGGTGACGCCCTCGACAGGTGCCGGCGCCGGGTCCAACTCGCGATCCACGGGCACCGTGGGTTCAGGGACGACCCGCTCTACAAGTCGCGGCGCACGCTGCACACCGGCGCGGACCTGCTCACCGACAAGAGCGACAGGCTACGCGCGCTGTTCGCTGATGACGCTCACGTCGAGGTCGAGGCGACCTGGGGTGTCTACCAGCGCATGATCGCCGCCTATTGCCACGAGGACCGGCAACGTGGCCGCGAGCTCATGGAGAAGCTGATCACCGACCTCAGCGCCGGCGTCCCCAAGGTGCTCACCGAGCTCACCACCCTGGGCCGGACCCTGAAGAAGCGAGCCGCTGACGTGCTCGCCTACTTCGAACGACCCGGCACCAGCAACGGGCCGACCGAGGCGCTCAACGGACGGCTCGAACACCTGCGCGGCTCCGCACTCGGGTTCCGCAACCTGACCAACTACATCGCCCGAAGCCTGCTCGAGACCGGCGGCTTCAGACCCCAACTCCTACACCCCCGATTGGGATGAGCCGAATTAATCGGTTCTTCACCGAAACCTTCGAGCCAAATTCGCGCCCCGGTTCGCATCGCGTCCCCTCGGCGTAAAACCCGAGTCGGTGTGCCACTCGGCTCCCGGCGCCGCGGGCGCTCTGGAAGAGTGTCCCCATGACCACTCCATCTCCCGAGCGCGAAGTGCTCACCTGGGAGCTCAACGGCATCGCCTGCCGTGAACTCGCCGAGCAGGTGGCCGCCGACGCGTTCGTCCCGGACATCATCCTCGGAATCGCCCGCGGCGGCCTGATCCCGGCCGGCGCCCTCGCCTACGCCTTGGACTGCAAGCTGATGATCTCGTTGAACGTCGAGTTCTACACCGGCGTCGGCGAGACACTGTCCGAACCGGTGATGCTGCCCTCGCTCCTGGAGTCGAGCGGTCTGACCGACCAGCGGGTGCTCGTCGTCGACGACGTGGCCGACACCGGCAAGACCCTCAAACTGGTCAACGATTTCTGCCAGGAGCAGGGACGGGTCGCCGAGGTCCGCAACGCCGTGCTCTACAAGAAGCCGCACACCATCACGATCCCCGACTACAGCTGGCGGACGACCGACAAGTGGATCGACTTCCCCTGGTCCGTGCACGGCCCGATCGTGGCGGTGCAGCGATGACCACGGACAAGACCGGCGCCGAGACCACGGTCCGCGACAACCCCGCCGCACGCCGCTACGACATCCACGTCGACGCGCCCGGTGGTGACGCACTGGCCGGCTTCGCCGAGTACCGCGACCGGGTCTCCGGGACCGACGACGCTCCGACGACCGAGCGGGTGTTCTTCCACACCGAGGTCGACCCGGCGTTCGGCGGACGCGGTCTCGCGACGATCCTGGTGTGCGAAGCCCTCGAAGACGCCCGCGCACGCAACCTCACGATCGTAGGCGTGTGCCCGCTGGTGGCTTCGTTCCTGAAGAAACACCCGGAATATGCCGACGCGACCGCTCCGGTGACGCCGGCCGTCCTCGAGTGGTTGCGCTCCTGATCCGGACTGGTCTGAATCTCGTCCTCACGTGCCCGAGACGCTCCGCACCACCTCGCCCTCTGCGGTCATCTCGATCCGACGCGTGCAGTCTCGCGACGAGACGACCACGGACGCCGCCACCGGTCGGCCCGGCGGCATGATCCGGGCTGTCACCCGCTCGTTGTCGGCAGCCAACTCATCGAGCAACAGGCGCGCCATCCGATCGCGTGACGAAGCGCGGTCTTCTTCATCGAGCGATTGCAGCGCCCCGTCGTCGAGCAGGATCACCACCGCCCCGCGGGCTCGCGCCGCCCACACCGCATCCCGTATTGCGGGCGTGTCCCAACCGGGTGCCCGGATGCCGTCGCGGAGTTGGGCCTCGAGCAGATGCATCTCGGCGATCTCCGACGACGAGAACTCGTCGTCCGCGGCGATGCGCTCCAGGACCGGGCGCGCACGTTGCTCGAAGTCCTCGAAATTGCGCCGGCGCTCGTCGGCGGCCGCCTCCGTCGATGCCGCGTCGAACGCCTCCCGGAGGGACCGGGCCCGCAGTTCGGCGCTCTGATCGGCCATCGGCCGAAGGATGAGCAGGAACAGCGCCGACAGGACGAGAACCGGGTACGCCCACACGGTGATCGTCACGCCGGAAACGAAGCCGATGCCCCGGTCGAGACCCCACAGCCCGCACAGCACGCTCATCGCCACTGCGCCGGCCCACGCGATTCCCGGCTGCCCACGCACCGCGACGAGCGTCAGCACCACGATTCCTCCTGCGGTCGCCGGGCCGTTCTGCAGCGTCATGTACTGCTCGGCGGGCAGCGACCACCACGCGATCCCGGTCGCGGCGAGCACCGCGGCGGCGGCCGCGACAGCCGACCGTCGATCACGCCGGCCGTCCGGGAGTCGCACCACCCGTCGGGCCGTGACCACCAGCAGCCCGAATGCCACGATCAGCCCCGCCCATCGACGGGGTGAGGTGATGTGCAGGCCGGTTCCGACGGTCACTGTCACGTACGCGACCGCGAATCCGACGAGCGCGACAAGCACTGCGCGGGATCGAAACCCGAAGAGGTCGTCGTCCTGACCGCCGGTCCCGGCGGCCGCGCAAGCAGTTGCGGCGGACGCCTGGATGCCTGCGCCGCTCATCTCGGCGACCATGAGAGCCTCACCACCGTCCCGCGGCCGGGAGCGCTGCGCACCTCCGCGTCGCCGCCGATCGCGCGCATTCGACCGATGAGTCCGGCGTCGATGCCGAAGCGCGACGAGTCGAGATGTCCGGGGTCGAACCCCACTCCGTCGTCGGCGACGCCCACCCAGAGCGCGTCGGCCGCGAGTTCACCACCGACGACCCGCTCCGCGTGGTCCCCGGCATGGCGCACGCTGTTGCGCATCGCCTCCGACAGAGCGGCGAGCACGGCCTCGACGACCTCCGCTGGATAGGTCTGGCCGTTGTCGACGACGTGGACGGTGAATTCCACGTCGTCGTCGATCTGTGCGGTCGTCAGCCGGACTTTCCGGAGCAACTCTGTCGGGACGACGTCACCGCCCACATCGCGGTCGCCGCGACGCCAGGCGTCGATCTCGCCGAGAGCCTGTCGGGCCTGCTCGGCCACCCGCTGGTCCCGGGTCGACGGCCGCAGCGCGAGGAGGCAGGCGATCACATGATCGTGTATCAACGCGTCATAGCGGGAGCGTTCGGCTTCCCGTGCGACCGCCGACGCGGTCACCTCCGCCGCCCGCACCGCGGTGGAGCGCGTCTCCCCCAGCTTCTGAGCGGTTCGCATCGTCACAATCCCCACCGCCATGAACACCCCCGTCAGCCCGATGGTCAGGGCGGTACTCGTGTACATCGTCGCCCGGACACCACCGAACACGGCCAGCTGATTGGCGGTGTGCACCATCGCCGTCGCCACCACGAGATAGCCGATCGCCGAGCCGAACCGGAGCGCGATCACCAACGCGAGCCCGGGGACGCCGGGAAACTGCACCAGCCACACCGGCCACCGTCCATACCCGCCCGCGGTGTCGGGGTTCCATGCGACGAACCACAATGCCGTCGCCAGGAGGTAACCGGCGGCGCTGCAGATGCCCGCCGGCAGTATCCATCCCGTCGTCGGACGGAAACTACCGACGAGCAGTGCGATCGCGGGTCCGACGATGAGTGCTGCACTGAGCGGCGGCCACCACGAAGCCGTCAGCGAGGCCGAACCGATCAGAACCGGCAGCATCGCCGCGGAGTAGGCGATCACGCCCGCTCCGACGAAGCGAGCCGCATAGTGTTGTGCGCGTACCAGATCGGCGTTGGTCTCGATGGGTTCCGCGTCGGTTGCGGCGCCGTCGTCGACCCTCCGTGCGCTAGGCGTTCTCAGCACGTGCCTCGCGCCCGATTTCGGTGCGGACCAGCACACGGGGGTGGAACTCGACCCGGTGAGAGACGTGGCTCGCGTCCACTCCGACCGACGCGAGCGCGTCGCGACCCGGTGGCTGGATGCGTACCGTCACGCGGCCGTCCTCGACCTCGTCCAGCAGCTCGGCGACCGCGTTCGCCAGCCGTTCACGCGCCACGGCCGCGTGCGCGTCGTCGAGCGCGGCCAGCCCGCCGTCGTCGAGCAGAACGACGCGCACACCCCGCTGACGCGCCCGCCACGCCGCGWCCCGGACCATCGGGAGGTCGAGCCCGGAGGCACGGATGCCGTCGCGTAACTGCGCCTCGAGCAGTCGGGCCGTGGCCACCTCGTCGGCGGTGAAGGTCTCGCGGCGCGCCATGCGTGTGAGGACTGGGCGTGCGCGTTCGTCGAGAGCGGCGAGACGTCGGTCCCGCACCTCGGTGGCCGCAGCGGCGGCGGCGTCGAGCGCCGCCTGGCGTTCGTTGGCCGCGCGTAGTTCGTAGATGTTGCGGGCCATCGGGCGCAGCATGACGGAGAACAGCGACCCCATGATCATGATCGCGTATCCCGGCAGGGTGATCGACAGTCCCCAGACCGCTCCCGCGGTCGAGACGGCACCCCACACGCCCGCGATGACGCTGATGCAACCGCTCGCGAGCCACGCCGCCAGGGGACGACCGCGCACCGCGACGAAGGCCAGGATGATCACCGAGGCCCCCATCGGCGGCCCGGTCTGCATCACGTGCGACGGCGGCGACGGCAACGAGAACAGCGTCACGGCCACGGCCGAGACGGTCATCGCGGCGATGACGGAGGTCGTCGACCCGGGCAGCGGATCACCGGGCGAATCGAGGATCGTCATCCCGGCCACGACGAACAACACGAAACCGGCGAACACCCCGGTCCACTGCCACCACCCGGTGATGGACGAGTCGGCATAGAGCGTCACGGCGAAGTAGCCGCATGCGAACGCGCCCATCATCAGCCACAGGGGCCGCGACCCGATGCCGAACGCATTGACGACCTCGCCGCGTTCGGTGTCGTCGACGCCGCGAGAACACTCTCGTCTCACGGCCGCTCCCATCGGATCTGGACCGTGGTCCCCCGCCCGGCGCGACTGTGCATCCGCGCGTGGCCACCGGGCAGCCTCGCGAGACGACCGCGGATGCTCACCGCGATTCCCAGCCGGCCGACCGCCACCGACTCCGGATCGAACCCGACGCCGTCGTCGACGACCGCCATGCTCAGGGCGTCGGAAGCCAACTGCACGATGACGGCGCATTCGGCATCGTCCCCGGCGTGGCGCAGCACGTTCCGCAACGACTCCGACATCGCCTCGACGACCGCATCGAGGACCTCGACGGGATACGAGGCCCGCTCGGCACGCGGAACGTCCATGCCGTCCTGGTCACCGGGGTCCTGGCCATCGGTGCTCTGGCCACCCACGACCTCCACGTCGAATCGTTCGGAGATGTCGGCGGCGGCCAGCCTGATGCGCCGGACCACCTCGACATCCGTCACGGTGTCCGCATCCCCGGGTCCCGGCACCCGGGCGAGTTCGTCGAGGGCCGACGCGGCCTGGGCGGCGAGCCGCTCGTCGGGACGCCCCGGCCGGACGGCCAGGAGTGAGGCGATGACCCGGTCGTGCACGATGGCGTCGAACCGCTCTTTCTCCACCTCGCGGGCCGACGCCGCGGCCACGTTGGCCGCGGTGCGGTAGGTCTCCTCACGCGTCTCGTCGAGCTCACGGCCGGTGCGGGTCGCGACCAGCACGACCGCGAGGAAGACACCGGTGAACACCAGCGACCACAGGATTTCCACGGGCGCATCGGAAGTCACCTCACCGAATCGGCCGAGCTGCTGGGAGATGTGCGCGAGGGTCGACGACACGAGCAGACCCGCCACCGCGAGACGCGGCCGCACGAGCATCAGCACCATGCTCGGCATACCGCAGAAGGCGACCATCCACTGCGCCGAGTCGTCGGGATTCGTCAGGGTCGTCCCGTTCCAGGCCACGAACCACAGACCCAGGCCGAGGATGTACCCGGCCCAGGTCGTCAGGGCGAGCGGGGTGAGCCACGCCGTGCCCGGTCGAAAGGTCGCCGCGATCAACAGGATTCCCGGTCCGACCGACAGCAGGATGCTCAGCGGTGGCCACCAGGCGTCGGTCAGCGGCGCCGAGGCGAGGATCGACGCCGCGGAGACCACGGGGTAACCGATGAAACCCAGGCCCAGGAAGCGGGCGCCCACCCGGCGGACGCGGTCCAGATCCGGCTCCGCCGAATCCGATTCGAATGCGCGCCGCACCCACGCGGGTCGTGCGGGGGTGTCGCCGCTCGCGAGATCGGTGGTGGGCATCGCGTCTCAGCCTCACACCGCCGGACTCGGTGGGTCAATCCTCCGTTGAGACCAAAAAACGACGAAACCGGCCCGCTCCCTGGAGGGAACGGGCCGGTGACGGTAGAACTCGTTGGGAGAGAGCCTACTTGGCCTTCTCCAGCACCTCGACGAGACGCCAGTGCTTGGTCGCCGACAGCGGGCGGGTCTCCATGATCCGCACGCGGTCACCGACGCCGGCATCGCCGTTCTCGTCGTGGGCCTTGACCTTGCTCGTGGTCCGGATGATCTTGCCGTAGAGCGGGTGGCTCTTACGATCTTCCAGCTCGACCACGATGGTCTTCTGCATCTTGTCGCTGACCACGTAGCCGATGCGCTCCTTGCGGCGTGCGCGCACCTCGGTCTGGGTTTCGGTCACCTTCTGGTCCTCACTCATGCGTCATCACCATCCGGTCCGGACGCCAGGCCCAGCTCCCGTTCGCGCATCACGGTGTAGATACGCGCGATCTCGCGACGCACGGTCCGCAGGCGACGGTTGTTGTCGAGCTGGCCGGTGGCCATCTGGAACCGAAGGTTGAACAGTTCTTCCTTCGACTCTTTCAGGCGATCGACCAGATCAGCGTCGTTGAGCTCACGAAGCTCGTTCGCAGCAACTCCGAGTGCCATCAGAACTGCTCCTCTCTGGTCACGATCCTGGTCTTGATGGGGAGCTTGTGCTGCGCGCGACGCAGGGCCTCGCGAGCGATCTCCTCATTCGGGTAGGTCATCTCGAACAGCACGCGACCCGGCTTGACCGGGGCGACCCACCACTCGGGCGAACCCTTACCCGAACCCATGCGGGTCTCGGCCGGCTTCTTGGTCAGCGGGCGGTCCGGGAAGATGTTGATCCAGACCTTGCCGCCACGCTTGATGTGCCGGTTGATCGCGATACGAGCGGACTCGATCTGACGATTGGTGATGTACGCGCCTTCCAGAGCCTGGATGCCGTAATCGCCGAACGTCACCTTGGTGCCGCCCTTGGCCTGCCCCTTGAGGCTGGGGTGGTGCTGCTTGCGGTGCTTGACCCGACGTGGGATCAACATGGCCTAGCCCTCCTGCTTCTCAGCCGCACCAGCGGTGGCCTCGGCGGGAGCGGCTTCGGCCGCGCGAGCGGCGTCGGTGCTCGTCGCAGTGGTGCCCGAGGCACCGCTACGCCGGGGCCGGCTGGGCCGGCGCGGACGGCGATCCTCGGCTGCCGGAGCGGCCGCGGCCAGCTCACGACGTCCACCGACGATGTCGCCCTTGTAGATCCACACCTTCACGCCGATCCGGCCGAAGGTGGTCTTGGCTTCGTAGAGTCCGTAGTCGATGTCGGCGCGCAGCGTGTGCAGCGGCACGCGACCCTCGCGGTAGAACTCACTGCGGCTCATCTCTGCGCCGCCCAGACGACCCGAGCACTGGACCCGGATGCCCTTCACGTTCGGCTGACGCATCGCCGACTGGATCGCCTTGCGCATCGCGCGGCGGAACGCCACACGGTTGCTCAGCTGCTCGGCGACGCCCTGGGCCACCAGCTGGGCCTCGGACTCGGCGTTCTTGACCTCGAGGATGTTCAGCTGGACCTGCTTACCGGTCAGCTTCTCCAGGTCGCCACGGATGCGATCGGCCTCGGCGCCACGGCGACCGATGACGATGCCCGGACGCGCGGTGTGGATGTCGACGCGAACCCGGTCACGGGTGCGCTCGATCTCCACCTTCGCGATGCCGGCCCGCTCGAGCCCCGTGGAGAGGAGCTTGCGGATGGCGACATCCTCTTTGACGTAGTCCGCGTACTGCTTGTCGGCGTACCACCGCGACTTCCAGTCGGTGGTGATGCCCAGACGGAAGCCGTGCGGGTTGATTTTCTGGCCCACTACTAGGCTCCCTTCTTCTTCGGCTGACGCGAACGGCCACGGCCGCCGGCTGCCTTCTCCGGCAGGCTCTCCACGACCACGGTGATGTGGCTGGTGCGCTTGCGGATACGGAACGCACGACCCTGCGCGCGCGGCTGGAAGCGCTTGAGGGTCGGGCCCTCGTCGGCGAACGCGGTGGCGACGACCAGGGTCCGGCGATCCAGATCCAGGTTGTTCTCCGCGTTGGCCACGGCACTCGCCAGGACCTTGTACACGGGCTCGGACGCCGACTGCGGTGCGAACCGCAGGATGTCGAGGGCCTCGTCCACGTTCTTGCCGCGGACCAGGTCCAGGACACGACGCGCCTTCATCGGCGTGACGCGCACGAACTTGGCGGTCGCCTTTGCTGTCGGATTATCGGTCTGCGTAGTCATTACCGGCGCTTCGCTTTCCGGTCATCCTTGATGTGACCCTTGAAGGTACGGGTGGGGGCGAACTCGCCCAGCTTGTGCCCGACCATCGAATCCGAGATGAACACCGGCACGTGCTTGCGGCCGTCGTGGACGGCAAAGGTGTGACCGATGAAGTCGGGAATGATGGTCGAACGACGGGACCAGGTCTTGATGACCTGCTTGGTGCCCTTCTCGTTCTGGACATCCACCTTCTTCAGGAGGTGGTCGTCGACGAACGGGCCCTTCTTGAGGCTGCGTGGCATTCTCTTACCTCCTCCTGTTATCGCTTGTTCTTGCCGGTACGACGGCGGCGGACGATCAGCTTGTCGCTGGCCTTGTTCTTGCGGGTACGGCCCTCAGGCTTGCCCCACGGGCTGACCGGGTGGCGACCACCGGAGGTCTTGCCCTCACCACCACCGTGCGGGTGGTCGACCGGGTTCATGACCACACCACGGACGGTCGGGCGCTTGCCCTTCCACCGCATACGGCCGGCCTTGCCCCAGTTGATGTTGCTCTGCTCGGCGTTGCCCACCTCGCCGACGGTGGCGCGGCAGCGCACGTCGACGCGACGGATCTCGCCGGAGGGCATACGGAGGGTGGCGTAGGTGCCTTCCTTGCCCAGCAGCTGGATCGACGATCCCGCGCTGCGGGCCATCTTCGCGCCGCCACCCGGACGCAGCTCCACGGCGTGGACCTGGGTACCGGTCGGGATGTTGCGCAGCGGCAGGTTGTTGCCGGGCTTGATGTCGGCGGTCGAGCCGCTCTCGACGACGTCACCCTGCTTCAGTCCCTTGGGCGCGATGATGTAGCGCTTCTCGCCGTCGACGTAGTGCAGCAACGCGATCCGCGCGGTGCGGTTCGGGTCGTACTCGATGTGAGCGACCTTGGCGTTGATGCCGTCCTTGTCGTTGCGACGGAAGTCGATCAGACGGTAGGCGCGCTTGTGGCCGCCACCCTTGTGACGAGTGGTGATACGGCCGTGAGCGTTTCGGCCACCACGCCCGTGCAGCGGACGCACCAGCGACTTCTCCGGGTGGTCACGGGTGACCTCGGCGAAGTCGGAGCCGCTGGCCCCACGACGACCCGGGGTCGTCGGCTTGTACTTACGAATAGCCATGAGTCTCTAGTCCTTCTCTGGGCGCCCCGGTCAGCTGACCGAGCCCCCGAAGATCTCGATGGGCTTGCTGTCTGCGGTCAGCGACACGATGGCGCGCTTGGTGGACTTGCGCTGGCCGTAGCCGGTGCGGGTCCGCTTGCGCTTGCCCTGTCGGTTCGCGGTGTTGACGCTGGCAACGCTGACACCGAAGATCTTCTCGATCGCGATCTTGATCTCGGTCTTGTTGGACTCCGGGTGCACCAGGAAGGTGTACACGTTGTCCTCCATGAGCCCGTAGGACTTCTCCGAGATCACGGGCGCCAGGATGATGTCGCGCGGGTCGGCAACGGTCGCCATGTCAGGCCTCCTCTGCTGTCTTCTCGACGGCAGCCTTGGCATCCGCCGTGTTCTGCTCGATGAAGGCATTGAGCGTCTCGACGCTGAACACCACCTCGTCCGAATCCAGGACGTCGTAGGTGTTGAGCTGATCCGGCGCGATCGGCAGCACGTTCTGCAGGTTCGCGACACTCAGCCACGCCGTCAGGTCCTCGCGGCCGAGGACGACCAGGAACTTACGGCGATCCGAGAGGCTCTCCAGGAACTGACGCGCCGACTTGGTCGAGGGCTTCTGCCCGGAGACCAGTTCGGTGATCACGTGGATGCGCTCGTTACGAGCGCGATCGCTCAGCGCACCGCGCAGTGCGGCCGCCTTCATCTTCTTGGGGGTGCGCTGGCTGTAGTCGCGCGGCTGCGGGCCGTGGACGGTGCCACCGCCGGCGAACTGCGGCGCGCGGGTCGAACCCTGACGCGCACGGCCGGTGCCCTTCTGGCGGTACGGCTTGGCGCCACCGCCGCGGACCTCGCCGCGGGTCTTGGTGGAGTGCGTGCCCTGGCGTGCCGCGGCCTGCTGGGCCACGACGACCTGATGCATCAGCGCGATGTTGGCCGGGGCGTCGAAGAGCGCGGCGGGCAGGTCAACGGTTCCGTTGGTCTTGCCGTCGGCGGTCTTGACGTCCAGCGTCAGCTTGGTAGCCGTCTCGGTGCTCATTTGGCACCACCCTTCACTGCGTCGCGAACCATCACGATGCCGCCCTTGCGACCCGGGATCGCTCCCTTGATCAGCAGGAGACCGGCCTCGGCGTCCACCTTGTGGACGGTGAGGTTCTGCGTGGTCACCTTGTCGTTACCCATGCGGCCTGCCATGCGCATGCCCTTGAACACGCGACCCGGCGTGGCGCAGCCACCGATCGAACCCGGAGCGCGGTGTACGCGGTGGGCACCGTGGCTGGCGCCCAGACCGGCGAAGCCGTGACGCTTCATGACGCCGGCGAAGCCCTTGCCCTTGGAGGTGCCGGTGACGTCGACCAGCGCGCCGTCGGCGAAGATCTCGGCGGTCAGTTCCTGACCGACCTCGAACTCGGCGACATCGTTGACGCGGATCTCGGCCAGGTGGCGGCGCGGGGTGACCCCGGCCTTGCCGAACTGACCGGCGACCGGCTTGGTCACCTTGCGGGGATCGACGGCGCCGTAGGCGAGCTGGACAGCCGTGTAGCCGTCACGGTCCGCGGTGCGGAGCTGGGTGATCACGTTCGGGCCGGCCTGGATGACAGTCACCGGGACGACGCGGTTGTTCTCGTCGAAGACCTGGGTCATGCCGAGCTTGGTGCCCAGGATGCCCTTGGTCGAACTCTGATTGCTCATGTGTTATCTCGCCCCCGTCCTACTGGATGTTGACGTCGACGCTGGCCGGCAGGTCGATGCGCATGAGCGCGTCGACCGTCTTCGGTGTCGGGTCGAGGATGTCGATGAGTCGCTTGTGGGTACGCATCTCGAAGTGTTCGCGGCTGTCCTTGTACTTGTGCGGCGAACGGATGACGCAGTACACGTTCTTCTCGGTGGGCAATGGCACCGGGCCGACGACGCGTGCCCCGGTACGGGTCACGGTCTCCACGATCTTGCGCGCCGAAGCGTCGATCGCCTCGTGGTCGTAGGCCTTGAGCCTGATGCGGATCTTTTGTCCCGCCACGCTGTGTCCTCTTCCGTCAGTTGTTCTCGACAGACAAACACCGCGTGATCTGGACCGACCTCTCGCCGGCTGAGCACATGACCACCGTGTGAGATACGGCAATCGACGCTGTTCATCTGTCGTTGTACGTTGGCTCGCACCTGGTACGAGCCGGTTTGCTCCGGCACCCGCGGTCGGGCGTGTCGGGACCGTGAACCGATGTCGGGGCACGCGTTACACGCCCAGTCCCCGTAGACCGGGCCTGGGAGTCATTCACCTGATCGCGACCGCGGGTCTGGCACATGGCACAACCTGCGTCCGCCGGTCAAGGCAACCCGAACAGTATGCATCAGGTCGGGAGCACGATCAAATCAGCGCCGGCGACCGTCGGCCGAACCTTACCTGACCGATGAGTAAGATACCGCCATGAGTTCCACGAACCCCACCTTCGCCCTGCGCAAGAAGCTGCCCGCCAATCCGCTGGGCAACGTCCTCTTCTCCCTCGGCATGGTCGCGAAGGTCCCGTACTTCGGCACCGTCCTGCCTCTCGTGCAGGAGATGGAGCCCGGCTACTGCAAGGTCACTGCACCCAACTGGTTCGGCGTCCACAACCACATCGGCACCTTCCACGCGATCGCGGCGTGCAACCTCGCCGAGGCCGCGATGGGGATGCTGATGGAGGCCACCACGCCCACCACCCACCGTTGGATTCCCAAGGCGATGCAGACCCGCTATCTGACGAAGGCCACAACGCGCCTGACCGCCGAGGCGCGACTGGCCGACCCCGTCGACTTCGACGCGATCACCACCGGCACCGACGTCACCGTGTCGGTGAGCATCGTCGACACCGAGGGCGTCGAGGTCGTGCACTGCGACATCACCACCTGGGTGACGCCGAAGTAGTCGCCCCGCCCGGGGTGCCGTCCCGACCGGCTGCTCCTAGGAGACTGCTGAAATAGTCGGCGCCGTTTCGGTGTGGGGTGAGCGGGTTTGCCTGGTGGGCTGGGATCCTGGTGGGTATGCAGGGTGAGCCGGATCGTCAGGGTGAGTTTCTGGATGTGAACTCGGTCGTCGGGCATTTGCTGGCCGAGGGCAGTGTGTTCGCGTTTTTGGCTGCTCATCGCGAGCAGTTGTTCCCTGCGGAGATGTTCGCGGACCTGTTTCCCAGCGGCCGGGGCCGTCCGTCGATCCCGCCGGCCACGATGGCGTCGGTGATCGTGCTGCAAACGCTGCAGGGTTTGTCCGATCGCGAAGCCGCTGATGC
>NZ_LZMP01000026.1:0-58818 GCF_001691435.1 Gordonia sp. UCD-TK1
CCCGCCATATCCGCACCCGCCATATCCGCAACACCCGCCTCAACGCCGCCGCCATGGCGATGGCGCAAAGCGCGCTGACCGGCAGTCCCGGCGCCCGCGTCTACTACGACAGCCTGCGAGATCAGAAGAAGTCCCACCCCCAAGCCTTGCGTGCGCTCGCCAACCGGCTCATCGGCATCCTCCACGGCTGCCTCAAACACCGCACCCTCTACAACGAACACACCGCCTGGAACCACCGCGCCAACCTCGCCGCTTGACACCTTGCACCCCTGGGATGTCTTCGTGGCTCGCTTCGCTCGCACCTCAGGGAGCATGTTTTTCGGACGTTCACGAGTGTTCTTTCGTGGTCCAAAACGGCCGCCAGGCCCCCGCYCCCTGAGGAGCGCCCGGAGCTTGCGGAGGGCGCGTCACGAAGGGTCTTGGCGACCGAATCAGCAAACCCGGATACCCGTCCCCGCCACGGTCTCGCCGATCACCGGGTAGCCCGGGACCTCGCCGACCACGAGGAGCCCGCCCGAGGTCTGTGCGTCCGCGAGGAACAACAGGTCGTCGTCGGAGACACCGGAATCGACCGTGAGGTGCGGCCGCACCCAGTCGAGGTTGCGGCGGGTACCCCCCGACACGAACCCGTCGCGCAGCGCCTCGTCCGCGCCGCTCACGGCCGGCACCGAAGCGCGGTCGACTACCGCGCCGACCCCCGACGCGCGGCACAGTTTGTGCAGATGCCCGAGCAGGCCGAAGCCGGTCACGTCGGTCGCCGCGCGGACGCCGGCCGCGACCGCGGCGCTCGACGCATCGCGATTGAGCGTCGTCATCAGGGCGATCGCCTCGTCGAACACCTCGCCGGTCTGCTTGTGCCGGTTGTTCAACAGTCCGACCCCGATCGGTTTGGTCAGGGTGATCGGCAGCCCCGGCTCGGCCGCGTCGTTGCGCAACAACCGGCCGGGTTCGGCCACCCCGGTCACCGCCATGCCGTACTTCGGTTCCGGATCGTCGATGGTGTGCCCGCCGATCACCGGACAGGCGGCCTGCGCCCCGACGTCGAGACCGCCGCGCAGCACCTCGGTCATCAGCTCCATCGGCAGCACCTCCCGGGGCCACCCGACCAGGTTGATCGCGACGACGGGGGTGCCGCCCATGGCGTAGATGTCCGACAGCGCGTTGGCCGCGGCGATGCGGCCCCAGTCGTACGGATCGTCGACGACCGGGGTGAAGAAGTCGGCGGTGGACAGCACCGCGAGGTCGTCGCGGATACGCACTGCCGCGGCGTCGTCCCCGTCGTCTAGCCCGACGATGATGTTCTCTCCGACCTGGCCGGTGAGCCCGGCGACCGCCTGCTCGAGCTCGCCTGGCGGGATCTTGCACGCGCATCCACCACCGTGGGCGTAGCCGGTCAGTCGGATGGGTGTCTCGCTTCGCACGGTCACCGTGTCGAGGGTAGCCCTCCGGCAACCGCCGATACGGTCCTCCGGCGATCGCTACCATCGGGCGCATGAGGCAAGCAGACGGCGAGTACTACGTCACGGCCGGCGAGCTGCAGGCGTTCTGGGAATCCGGTCACGACTACTGGTACATGCGAGAGGACGGGTCGACCGACCTCTACGCCGACGAACTCGACATCACCCACGGCTGGCCGATCTTCCTGATGAAGCGCGACGAGGAGTGGTTCGCGAACTGGGACGGCGACTTTGAGCGCGCCGTCGACGACGATCTCAACCCGAAGCTGATACGCCACTTCGAGGAACTCATCACCGAGGGCAACTGGCCACACCGGCAGGACTGACCCGGCCGCACATCGGATAGGTTGGGACCGCATGGAGGCGTATGGGTCCTGGTGGGCTCCCCGGTCTTCAAAACCGAGGAGGTCGAGTATCTCGGCCTGGCGGGTTCGATTCCCGTCCGCCTCCGCCAGAGGGTCGACAGTGACCCCGTCGGCTGAGCCGGTGACGAGCGAAGCGAGAGCCCACCCCCCCGCCGGCTGAGCCGGTGACGAGCGAAGCGAGAGCCACCCCCGCCGGCTGAGCCGGAGACGAGCGAAGCGAGAGCCCACCCCCCGCCGGCTGAGCCGGTGACGAGCGAAGCGAGGAGCCGTGTCGAAGCCCCCCGTCACCGATCCGCGCCGCCGGATCCCGCGGACCGACGCACTGTTGGCCCTGCCCGCGGTGTCCGCGGCGCGAGCACGTTTGGGCGACACTGCGATTCGCGACATCATTCGCCAGGCCCAGGACGCGGCCCGCCGCGGCGAGACGCCGCCGGATGACGTCGAGCGGATCGTCGTCGAGTCGGTTAGCGCGTCGTATGCGTCGTCGGTCCGCCCCGTACTCAACGCCACCGGGGTCGTCGTGCACACGAACCTCGGGCGGGCACCGCTGTCACCCGCGGCGCTCGACGCCGTCGGCGCGGCGTCGGGTTACGTCGACGTGGAACTCGATCTCGAGTCCGGCACCCGGTCGAAGCGCGGGGAGGCCACCCGCGCCGCTCTCCTACGAGCCTGTCCCGCAGCGGAAGACGCCCTGATGGTCAACAACGGTGCGGCTGCACTGGTACTGGCGACGACCGCGCTGGCGGCCGGGCGTGCAGTCGTCATCAGTCGTGGCGAGATGATCGAGATCGGCGCAGGTTTCCGTCTTACCGAACTGATCGCGTCGACAGGTGCCCGGCTACATGAGGTCGGCACCACCAACCGCACCCACGCGCGCGACTATGCCGACGCCCTCACCGACGACGACGTCGGAGCGATCCTCAAGGTGCATCCGAGCAACTTCCGGGTCGAAGGGTTCACCAGCGAGACCTCGCTGTCCGAGCTACGCGGCCTCGCCCGGGCGCACGGCGTGCCCGTCGTCGCCGACATCGGCAGCGGACTCCTGCAACCCGACCCGCTGCTGCCCGACGAACCCGACGCCACCACGGCACTCGAATCCGGTGCCGACCTCGTCATCGCCAGCGGCGACAAACTCCTGGGCGGACCGCAAGCCGGACTCCTTCTCGGCGATGCGGCGCTGGTTCAGCGCCTCGCGAAACACCCACTGGCACGGGCGGTTCGCGCGGACAAGCTGGCACTGGCGGCGATGGAGGCAACCGTCGGCGGGCCACGACCCCCCGTCTGGGAGTACCTCCACGCCGATCCCGACAGACTTCGCGTGCGTACCGAATCCCTGGGCACGGCAGTCGGATTCCCGATCGTCGCCCATGACGGACGGGTGGGTGGCGGTGGCGCACCCGGCGTGCCGCTGCCGGGGTGGGCGGTGCGGCTTCCGGTCGCAACGGCCGCCCGCCTACGCGTCGGCGATCCGGCAGTCCTACCCCGCGTTCACGACGACGCGTGTCTGGTGGACCTGCGCTGCGTTCCCGAAGCCGACGACGTGCGGGTACTCGCCGCGATCCGACAGGCTCTGGGCGCGTCGTGAAGTCGCGCTCGTGAAGTACGTGGTGGCCACCGCCGGACACGTGGACCACGGGAAGTCCACACTGGTGCGTGCTCTGACCGGGATCGAGCCGGACCGATGGGAGGAGGAACGACGCCGCGGGCTGACGATCGACCTCGGTTTCGCCTGGACCACACTGCCTTCCGGCGCCGACGTGGCCTTCGTCGACGTCCCCGGCCACGAGCGGTTCATCCCGAACATGCTGGCCGGCCTGGGCCCGGCGCCCGTCGTCCTGTTCGTCGTCGCCGCGGACGAGGGATGGAGCGCCCAGTCCGACGACCACCGTGATGCCGTCGCCGCCCTCGGCATCGAGTACGGGCTGCTGGTCATCACCCGAGCCGACCGGGCCTCGCCCGACCGCGTTCGTGAAGTGATCGATCTGTCGCGTGATCGCCTCAGCCGCACCGGCCTTTCCGATGCGCCGGCGGTCGTGGTGTCGGCGCCCGATCGCGTCGGAATCGACGAACTGCGCACACGGCTCGACGCCGTCTTGGCCGGGACATCACCGCCGTCGACCTCGGGGCGTGTCCGGTTCTGGATCGACCGGGTCTTCACCCGCACCGGCGCCGGCACCGTCGTCACCGGCACCCTATCCGCCGGGACCATCTCGGTGGGCGACACCCTGGACCTGCTCACGGTTGACGGCCGCCGACGACTCGATGTCCGTGGATTGCAGAGCGAGGGTGCAACTCTCACCAGCGCCGGCCCGGTCAGCCGAGTCGCGATCAATCTGCGCGGCGTCGGCGTCGACGACGTCTCGCGCGGCGACGCACTCGTGACGCCCGGAGCCTGGCACACCTCCGCAGTCGCCGATGTCCGGCGCGTGAGCGGCATGTCCTTCGAGGAGGCACCGGAACACCTCGTCGCACACATCGGCACAGCGGCGCTACCGGTTCGGTTGCGCCCCTTCGACGGCGACCACGCGCGTGTGACCCTCGCCCGTGCCGTGCCGATGTCGCGGGGCGATCGGGTGGTGCTCCGGGATCCCGGCCAACGGATTGTTGGCGGTGGCGTCGTGCTGCACCCCGATCCCCCGGCGCTGACCCGGCGCGGCGACGCAACACGGCGCGCTGCCTCGCTGGCGGCCATGTCCGACGGCGCCGGGGCCGCCGAAGAAGTGCATCGGCGTGGCGCGATGCGCGTCACCGATCTGACGCGACTCGGCCTGGTCGACGACGCCGAGCCCGCTCCCCACGGCGTACGAGTGATCGGCGAGTGGTGGGTCGCCGAAACCTCCCTCACCGCCTGGGCGGAACGGCTTCACGCCGCCGTCCGCGAACTACAACAACGGGACCCGTTGTCGGCCGGGCTCTCTGCGGCCGGCGCACCCGCGCTGCTCGGGCTCCCGGACACGACGCTGCTGGCGACCGTCATCTCGGAAGCCGGGCTGTCATCGTCCGACGGGCACCTGGCAATCCCGGGTCACAAGCCCTCCCTGGGTGATGCCGACGACGCGGTCAGCGCACTGGAGCGCCGGCTCGCCGACCACCCGTTCCGTGCACCCGAGGCCGATGACCTCACCGCACTCGGCTTGGGCGCCCGAGAACTCGCCGCCGCCGAGCGCACGGGCCGAATTCTCCGTTTGCGCGACGGTGTCGTGCTGTTGCCGACCGCCCCCGCCCTGGCGATGCGCATCCTCGCCTCGCTCGATCAGCCGTTCACCACCAGCGCCGCTCGTCAGGCGCTCGGAACCACTCGGCGCGTGGTCATTCCGCTACTGGAGTACCTCGACGCCCGCGGTTGGACCCGCCGTCTTGACGCCGGGCACCGGGAGGTCGTGCGCTGAGCAACGGGCGGTGGTCCTGTCGTACAGGTCGCCGTGTGAATCGCGGGAAGAGCTTCCGTCCGAGGCCCCTACCACACGACACCGACAAGTCGACATCAACGAATAGCATTGCACAGCAGTATGTTTGGCCTTGCCGCACGTCTGGATTGGTGTACACTCGAACCTACATTCGCAGCAACGGTTCTCGGAGGAGGTGACCGTCATGCCCAGCACCGCACACGTCGGTGGCGACTCGACAGCGCCGCAACCGCGTGCCGTTGAGTTGGTGGCCGATCTCCACCGCACCCTCGACAAATTGCAGACCGTGGATCTGTCGCCGTGTACCGATGCCGAACTCGCTGAGGTGGCCGCGGAGACCGAACGCGCCATCGCTCGTCTGACCGTCGCCGGGGACCGGCAGATCGATCAGGCCGTCGCCCGCGACCTGCCACGCAAGGCCGGCTGCCGCACCCTGATGCAGTTCATGACCCACCGGCTACGAGTGTCGAACCCGATGCGCCGCCGTAAGCACATGGACGCCACCGCCCACCGGACCAGCCTCGGCGGCGAGGTCCTCCCACCCGAATACCCCTGCCTCGCCGAAGCGTTCGCACAAGGCACGGTCGGCACCGCGCACGTCCAGGCCGCATTGGACGTCCTCGACCGCATCCCGGGCACCATCGACCACGACATCAAGGTCGCCGCTGAACGACAGATGGCCGAAATCGCCGAAGCCCACACGCCTGCCGAGATCACCCAACTCGGCGCGCGGCTGCTTGCCCACCTCGACCCCGACGGCACCCTGTCAGACGACACCGACCAGAAACGACGCCGCGGCCTGTGGATCGGTCGGCAACGCGCCGATGGCACCGCCAAAATATCGGGCACCCTGACCCCCGCACTCGCCGCCCGGCTCACCATGATGTTCGCCGTGTGGGGCAAACCCGGACTCAACAACCCCGACGACCCCGCCTCACCCAGCGGACCGGCCGGCACCGCCGACCCCGAAGCCCTCACCGCCGCAGCCGACCGCGACGGCCGCACCCTCGCCCAGACCAATCACGACGCACTCGCCGCCGCACTCGCCGCCGGCTTCGCCGACGGAACACTCGGCACCTCGCACCGCGGCCTGCCCGTGCAACTGATCATCAAAGCCGACCTCTCCGACCTGATCCGCGAAGCCGGACTGGCCACCACCGCCACCGGAACCCTGCTACCCATCCGGGACCTGATCGCGATGGCCGGTGACGTCCAGCCGTGGTTGGCGATCTTCAAAGACGCCACCACCGTCCCCCTGCACTTCGGGCGCGGGAAACGGCTCGCCACCCGCGAACAACGCCTCGTCTCCTTCGCCCGTCCCGACGGGGAAGTGTGTTCGGCACCCGGGTGCGATCAGCCCGCCACCCACATCGAGCTTCATCACGCCGAACGAGACTGGGCCAAGGGCGGTCTCACCGACATCGACGACCTCGCCCCTGCGTGCCCGCGCCACAACCGGATGGTCGGCGACCAACCCGGCCAATACACCACCCGCATCGCCCGATCCGGACCCGACGAAGGCCGCTGCCTGTGGCGGTTGAACGCCGAACCCGGCGCACCGCCCAACCCCGAACACCTCAACCGCCGACCCGACATACCCAGGCGGTTGCACGCCCACCTGGCACAGGTGCGGCGAGAGATCCACGGACGCACCACGTCCGGCGATGAGCCACGCCCACATGACGCGCGCCGATCATGGTTGAAAACCAGCCACGTCATCGACTACCGGCCACCACGACCCGGACCTCGCACACCCCGGCCGTCCCTCGTCGAAGCACACCTCATGGAGTTACTCGCGACCTGGTGAAGGTCCGCCTGCTCATCCGCAGTGGTCAGCGTGTGAGGACCACCTTGCCGATCGCCCCTCCGGATTCGGAGACCTGGTGTGCTGTACGGAGATTGTCGATCGTGAAACCCAAGGGTTCACGATTGACAGTGCTGCGGATCTTGCCGGCGTCGACGAGTTCGGCGACCCGGCCGAGGATCCGGTGTTGCGAGTCGTCTTCCGGTGCGAACAACGGCTTGGAGAACATCAACTCCCAATGCCAACTCTGGCTCTTCTGCTTCAGCGGGAGGGTATCGAGACCTTCCGGCTCGTCAATGGCGACGACCTGACCGTGTACACCCATGATGTCGGCATAGGACTCGACATTCCCGTCCGAGTGGGGCGAGAAGATGTAATCCACGCCGCCCGGGGCGCACGACCGCACGTCCTCGCGCAGGCGTCTCGGGTCGACGACGTGGTGGGCCCCGAGCCCTCGCGCCCATTCCTGCGACTCAGGCCGTGAGGCGGTTGCGATCACGGTGAGATCAGTCAGGCTCCGGGCCAACTGTATGACCATCGAGCCGACGCCCCCGGCACCCGCCACCACGACGATCGTTCCCGAGTCCGCGGAATCGACCCGCAGCTTCTCGAACAACGACTCCCAGGCAGTGATCGTGGTCAACGGCAGTGCGGCAGCCGCGCCGAAGTCGAGGGACGACGGTTTGCGTCCGACGATCCGCTCATCGACCAGATGGAACTCGGCATTCGTTCCCGGCCGACCGATCGAACCGGCGTAGTAGACCTCGTCCCCGACCGCAAACCTCGACACCTCGTCGCCGATCCCGACGACGGTTCCCGCCGCGTCGAATCCCAGAACACGCGGCGGATCGGCGTCACGCAGGCCTGCACGCACTTTGGTGTCCACCGGGTTGACCGAGACCGCGCGGACCTCGACGAGGAGATCGTGCGGACGGGGGGCCGGCACCGGCATTGTCGCCTCGGCGAAGGCGCTCGGGTCCTCGACGCAGTCCGCGGCGACCGCGACCAGGGCTGTCATCTCTCGTGTCATGGCGCTAAGGTATCCCGACGACCCCAGTTACCCGCAAGGGCTCCTAGTATTTAATGGAAAGCATCGAGGCCAACGTCATGTCAGTGCCGTCCCATCGCGGAGACGCCTACTCGGCGTCGTGTCCCTGCCGAGGGATGCTCGACCTTCTCGCCGACAAGTGGAGCGCCCTCGTCATCGGCGCCCTCCGCGATCGACCGATGCGGTTCGGAGAGCTCCGCGTGCGGCTCGACGGAATCAGCCCCAAAGTCCTCACGGCGACTCTGCGTCGGCTGGAGACAGCCGGGATACTCACCCGAACCGTCTATCCGGCGGTCCCGCTGCACGTCGAATACGAACTGACGGAACTCGGGGTGGACGCCGCCGGGCCGCTGGACACATTGCGCCTGTGGGTAGAGGACAACCTTGACCGCTTCCCACATCGGTAACCGACGCAGACAAAGGGACCCATCCCGAAGGATGGGTCCCTTTGTCATTCACGAACTCAGCCCAGTACCAACGACTCTCCGTCGGCACTGACGTTGACCGGCACGACGTCACCGTCGCGGATGTCGCCGGCGAGCAGCTGCTTGGCGAGCTGGTCACCGATGGCCTGCTGCACCAGGCGGCGCAGCGGGCGAGCACCGTACAGCGGGTCGAATCCGCGTGCGCCCAGCCATTCCTTGGCCTTGGTCGACACCTCGAGGTCGAGGCGACGCTGCGCGAGGCGCTTCTTGAGCTGGTCGAGCTGGATGTCGACGATCGACACCAGTTCCTCCGGGCTCAGGGCGTCGAAGATCACCACGTCGTCGAGACGGTTGATGAACTCCGGCTTGAACGCCGACCGCACCGCCATCATGACGTGATCCTTGTCGCCCCCCGCACCGAGGTTCGAGGTGAGGATCAGGATGGTGTTGCGGAAGTCCACCGTCCGGCCCTGACCGTCGGTCAGTCGACCTTCGTCCAGTACCTGCAGCAGCACGTCGAACACGTCCGGGTGAGCCTTCTCGATCTCGTCGAACAGGACCACCGTGTACGGACGACGCCTCACCGCCTCGGTCAGCTGGCCGCCGGCCTCGTACCCGACGTAACCGGGCGGAGCACCGACGAGCCTTGCCACGCTGTGCTTCTCGCCGTACTCGCTCATGTCGATGCGGACCATCGCCCGCTCGTCGTCGAACAGGAACTCGGCGAGCGCCTTGGCCAGCTCGGTCTTACCGACACCGGTGGGGCCGAGGAACATGAACGAGCCGAGCGGCCGGTTCGGGTCCGCGACACCGGCGCGGGCACGACGCACCGCGTCGGACACCGCCTGCACCGCATCCTTCTGACCGATGACCCGGTGTCCCAGTTCCTCTTCCATGCGCAGCAGCTTGGCGGTCTCGCCTTCGAGCATGCGTCCGGCCGGGATTCCGGTCCACGCCGACACGACCTGGGCCACGTCGTCGGGTCCGACCTCCTCCTGCAGCATCACGTCCTGAGAAGGATCCGTGCCGGTCTTCTCGATCGCGGCCTCGAGCTCCTTCTCCAGTCCGGGGACGCGACCGTACCGCAGCTCGGCGGCGCGTCCGAGATCACCGTCGCGCTCCGCGCGATCAGCCTCGCCGCGAAGCCTTTCCAGCTCCTCCTTGAGGTCTCGGACCGCGTCGATCGCGGTCTTCTCCGACTGCCACCGGGCGGAGAGCTCGTTGAGCTTCTCCTTCTGGTCGGCCAGCTCGGCGCGGAGCTTCTCGAGCCGCTCCTTCGACGCCGCGTCGGTCTCCTTCTGCAAGGCGACCTCCTCGACCTCGAGACGGCGGACGATCCGCTCGACCTCGTCGATCTCGACGGGGCGCGAGTCGATCTCCATCCGCAACCGCGACGCGGCCTCGTCGACGAGGTCGATGGCCTTGTCGGGCAGGAACCGCGAGGTGATGTAGCGATCGGAAAGCGATGCGGCAGCGACCAATGCGGAGTCGGTGATGCGCACGCCGTGGTGCACCTCGTACCGGTCCTTCAGGCCGCGGAGGATGCCGATGGCGTCTTCGACCGACGGCTCGCCGACGTACACCTGCTGGAAGCGACGCTCTAGTGCGGCGTCCTTCTCGATGTACTTGCGGTACTCCTCGAGGGTGGTGGCACCGACCAGCCGCAGCTCACCACGGGCGAGCATCGGCTTGATCATGTTGCCGGCGTCCATCGCGGAATCGCCTGTCGCACCGGCTCCGACGATCGTGTGCAGCTCGTCGATGAAGGTGATGACCTGTCCGGCCGAACCCTTGATCTCGTCGAGCACGGCCTTGAGCCGCTCCTCGAACTCGCCACGGTACTTCGCGCCGGCGACCATCGAACCCATGTCGAGGGAGATGACGGTCTTGTTGCGCAACGACTCCGGCACGTCGCCGGCGACGATGCGTTGCGCGAGACCTTCGACGATGGCGGTCTTGCCGACGCCGGGCTCACCGATGAGGACCGGGTTGTTCTTGGTCCGCCGGCTGAGCACCTGCACGACGCGCCGGATCTCGGTGTCGCGGCCGATGACCGGGTCGAGCTTGCCCTCGCGGGCGGCCGCGGTCAGGTCGGTCGAGTACTTCTCGAGAGCCTGGTAGGTCGATTCGGGATCCTCGGAGGTGACCCGTGCGCTGCCGCGCACGGCGACGAACGCCTCGCGCAGAGCCTGCGGTGTCGCACCGAGGTTGTGCAGCAGTTTGGCGACGTCGGAGTCACCGGTCGCCAGGCCGACGACGACGTGCTCGGTCGAGACATACTCGTCGTCGAGTTCACCGGCCAGCTGCTGAGCTGCGGTGACGGCCGCGATCGATTCGCGGGATAGTTGAGGCGTCGAGCTGGCGCCGGACACCGTTGGCATGCGATCGACCAGAGCCTGGGCCTGCGCACGAACGCTCGACGGGTCCACGCCCACCGCTTTGAGCAGCGGCGACGCGATGCCGTCGGACTGATCGAGCAGTGCCACGAGGATGTGGGCCGGTCGCACGTCGGGGTTGCCAGCACTGGCCGCCGCCTGCACAGCAGAACTCAATGCTTGCTGCGTCTTGGTGGTGGGGGTGAAGCTGTCCACTCGCGTGCACCTTTCTCTTAAGTCCAACAGGCTCAAGTATGAGCCATACGCGGTCTACAACGCCAACATAGTTGAGTGCATTCCGCTCAAGCCTGAAGTTTCTGTGACATAGACCACTTGCTCCAGGATGTCGGGGGTTGGCGATCCCCCGCCCTCACAGCCGTCCAGGCTCGGGACCCGACGCCACAGACTCTCCGGAACGCGACAAACCGATCCGCAGTATTGAACGACGCACAAGTCGGGCGCCTATTCTTGAGCCCGATGTCACAGCTTTCACGCGACAAGAAGAAGCGCCGCGCCCAACGTAAGCGCAAACACGACTCCGGCAGTGGCAACCACTCCAACGTGGTACCGCTTTTCGGCACAGCAAGGCGACACGTTGCTCCCGAAGCATTCAAGTCGTGGCTCCGCGATGAGGTCTTCCCCGGCGACGAGGAAGCTGTCACCCACATCGGGGCGTACGCGTTCATCGTGCTCGACGCCGTCGGGCAGACGAACCCCGGTTTCGATCCGCTCTCCTGGACTACCGACGACGTCGACACCATGGTGTCGATGCTCAACCACATCGAGTCGAACCAGCAGCAGGACGCCAAACCGCTCGCCATCGCGATCGAGACGCTGCGCCGCTACCTGGTCGAGACCGGCATGTGGCTCAGCACCGAATCCGTATCGGCCTATGCCGCCGAGCAGTTTGCCCTTGCCTCCGGGCTCGAGTTACGGACCACGACAATCGAGGAAGTCGACGAGGCCACCGAACGCGCTGCCCTCCTGGACACACAGCCCGTCCGGCGGGTCACCGAGCTGTTGGACTGGCTGGGTCCGCACCGCCCCACCACGCAGAGTCGGTGGCTCAAACCGGCCGAGGCCCGCGACCTCGCCCGCCGACTCGACATCGACTTCCCCGCTCACGTCAAGAGCATGAGCGACGTCGCGTCGTTACATCACCTGTGGGGCTTTGCCCAGGCCCTCGATATCGTCGAAGCCAATACCTCGCGCGCACGTCCCGGGCGCGCCGCCCATCTGTGGCGGGAGGAGCCCCGGATCGACGTGCTGCGGGTGGGTCTCACCGCATGGGTTCGGTCCGGCTTTCCTCGGGAATACAACCCCGACATCGACTTCTCGTCGTCCTTGATCGGCGTGGTCATTAGCGGACTCGGCGATTCACCGCTGAGTATCGCCGAGATCAACGCCTGGGTCCCCAAACTCGGACTCAGCGAGTTCCTCGTCGAGGCAATCCATCGTCGGCTCGAGTTGTACATCGAAGAAGGCTGGCTGACGCTCGAGGGCGACAGGTACGTCGTTCCCGTCGCGTTACGCCCTGCCGTGGTATCTGCGCTCCCCCTGCCAGGACCTCCGCAGGACTAGACTTGGTCGGCGGCGCAGGGATCCGCTGACGTCCACAGTGCGCGATCGGTAACGGAATCCAGCACACATCCCGCACTCTGCACATCTGTTCGCGCAATATGGATTGAGTGACCACAGACAACTCCACCGGGCCGGTGATCTTCATCCTCTTCGGGTCGACGGGCGACCTCGCCAAGCGGATGGTCCTGCCGTCGCTGTACGAACTCCACCGGCGAGACCTGCTCCCCGACGGATGGCAGCTGATCGGCAACGGACGCGGCGACCGGACCGACGACGAGTTCCGGCAGCACGTGAAGGACGCCATCGAGGAGTTCGGTCCGGACGGGTCGGTGTCATCGGACGAATGGGAAGCGTTCGCCGAGACCCTCCGCTTCGCCGGCGGCGGGTTCACCGTCGACAACCCCGGCCGTCTGCCAGAGGTGATCGACGCGGCCCGTGACGCCGTCGGCGACGGTGCTCAACTGGTCCACTATCTGGCCCTCCCACCGACCACCTTCGTCGACTACACGAAAGCCATTGCCGCGCACGATCTTGCGAAGGGATCCCGAGTCGTCTACGAGAAGCCGTTCGGAACGTCCCCCGACGGCTTCCGGACTCTCGACAAGGCAGTCCACGAATCCCTGGACGAGAAGCAGATCTACCGGATCGACCACTTCCTGGGGAAGGAGAGCACCCAGAACCTGCACGTCCTCCGTTTTGCCAACGGGTTGTTCTCGGGGGTGTGGAACCGCGAACACGTGGCAGAAGTCCAGATCGACGTCCCGGAGATTCTCGACATCGCCGACCGCGCCGCCTTCTACGACGCCACCGGCGCATTCCTGGACATGATCGTCACCCACCTGTTCCAGGTGGCGGCCGAAGTCGCGATGGAACCCCCGGTCTCGCTCGGCGCCGACGACCTGCTCGACGCGCGGGAGTCGGTCATCGCGGCGTTCCGGCCGCTGGACCCCGCCGAGGTGGTCTTCGGCCAGTACGAGGGGTACCGCGGCACCGAGGGCATCCCCGAGGACTCCACCACCGAGACATTCGCGGCCGTGCGTCTGTGGGTCGACACCGACCGCTGGCACGGCGTCCCGTTCCTGCTGCGGACCGGCAAGATGCTCGACCACAGCTCCCAGCGACTCAGCCTCGTGTTCCGCTCCCCCGCCGACGGTCCGCTGACCGATAACCCGAAGGACGGCACCGTGCTGACCTTCGATCTGGCCGGCGACGGTGCCATCGATCTGGCGGTCACCGTCAAGGAACCGGGTTCGGGCACCGACCTCTCCGTCGCCCACATGACCGAACAGCTCGACGAGGTGGCCGACGGCCTGTCGCCCTATGCCCGACTCATCGTCGACGTGCTGCGCGGCGATCGGTCGCTGTTCACCCGACCCGATGGTCTCGCGCATGTGTGGGAGGTGGCCGCACCGGTGCTGGCGAATCCGCCGGCGCCGCAACCGTATGCGGCTGGATCGACCGGCCCCGCGGCCGCCGACGACCTGTGCGGCGGGTCCGGCTGGATCTGAACGCGGACATGAGATCCGGTTGTGGTTTGTCCCGGTTACCGGCACAAAACGCAACCGGATCCCGTGGCGCTCGGTTCAATCGCCAAGCCGTCGATCGAGATTGATGGCCGCGCTGATGAGTGCGAGGTGGGTGAACGCCTGCGGCATGTTGCCGAGTTGTTCGCCGGTGAGTCCGACCTGCTCGGCATAGAGGCCGAGGTGATTGGCGTGGGTGAACATCTTCTCCAGCGCCAGCCGGGCGTCGGCCAGGCGGCCGACCCGGGTGAGTGCTTCGACATACCAGAACGAGCACAGGGAGAACGTCCCCTCGGCACCGTCGAGCCCGTCGTGCCCGCCGTCGGTGTCGTACCGGAACACCAGGGAGTCGCTCACCAGTTCTTCCTCGATCCGCTCGAGCGTGCGGAGGAACCGATCATCGGTGGGCGACAACAACTTCACGGCGGGGATGAGCAACAGCGCGGCGTCGAGCCGATCGGAGTCGAGCGTCTGGACGAAGGCCCCCACGTCATCGTTCCAGCCCCGCTCCATGATCTGCAGGAAGATGTCGTCGCGGGCCTTCATCCAACCGGCGACGTCGCCCGGTAGACCGCGCTGCCGACTCATCCGGATCATCCGCTCGAGGGCCACCCACGACATCACTCGCGAGTAGACGTAGTCCTGCGGCTTGCTCCGCACCTCCCAGATGCTCTGGTCCGGACGATCCCAGTTGTCGACGAGCCATCCGGCCACCGTGCACAGATGCGTCCAGGACCCATAGGAGATCCCCGGTCCGTACTTGTTGTACAAGTACACCGAGTCGATGAGCTCGCCGTAGATGTCCAGCTGGAGCTGGTCGGCGGCGGCGTTTCCGACCAATACCGGCGAGGTCTGACGGTAACCCTCCCAGTGGTCGAGTTCGGTCTCCTTCGGCGGCGGATCCCCGTCGACGGTGTACATCAACCGCAGCGGCCCCAGATCCCCCGCTTCATCGGCGCCATCGTCGAACCGGCAGGTCAGCCAGTCCATGAAGGCGCCCGCCTCGTCGGTGAAACCCAGCCGCAGTAGCGCGTAGAGCGTGAAGGCGGCATCGCGGATCCACACGTAGCGGTAATCCCAGTTCCGTTCGCCGCCGATCTCTTCGGGAAGCGCGGCGGTCACCGCGGACACCACCGCCCCCGACGGTTCGTGCGTGAGCAGTTTGAGCGTGAGCGCCGACCGGTGCACCATCTCCCGCCATCGGCCCGTGTAGGAGGAGCGCGAGACCCAGTCCTGCCAGAATGCGACCGTCGCGGCGACGACCGCGGGAGAACTGTCGTGGTCGAGCACTTCCGACCCGATGGGGTCGGGGGCGAGGACGAACGTCACGCACTGACCGGTCTCGACGGTGAAGTGGGCCTGTGCATCCCGGTCGTCGACGGTGTCGACATCGATCGTCGACGCGAGATGCAGCACCAGATCGTCGGTCTCGAAACGGAGTCGGCGTTCGTCCTCGACGACGACGGTGTGCGCCTGGCGCCCGTAATCGAACCGCGGCGCAACCGTCACGCGGAACTCCACGGAGCCGCGCACGCAGGAGACCCGACGGATGATCCGCGTGCGATGTTCAGGATCGTGCGGGCGCGCGATCGGCATGAGGTCCTGGACCTCGGCGACGCCGTCCTCGCTCAGGAAGCGGGTGACGAGCACGTTGGAGTCGGGGAGGTAGAACTGCCGCGTGGTGACCTCTCCGTCGATGGGTTCCACGGTCCAGGCACCGCCGCGGCGGGCGTCGAGCAACGAACCGAACACACTCGGCGAGTCGAACCGCGGACAACAGAACCAGTCGATCCGCCCGTCGACTCCCACGACGGCCGCGGTACGCAGGTCCCCGATGACACCGTGGTCGGCGATCGGCAGATAGTCACCGGTGGCGTCGGCCGTCGTCGCGCCGTCGCATCGAGCCGTCGCAGCCGCGTCCTCGCCTGATTCGGAAGGGGTGCTCATGCCGGCCATTCGGTGCCTGCCTGATCTCGGATGGGCGACCGGGTTCCCCAATACGCCGGTCTGAAACCCGCCGATACCGGACACTCGACAGCGATCGACCCTCGACGGAAGGACAACGGTGCCGACAAGCAGCGTGGACACGAGCATGACCGACGACGCCGCCAACGTCTTCGCCGACGCCAAGGCCTACGCCGACGAGCCGCGACTGAACGCCGCGATGGCCCACCTGCGGGCACACAATCCGGTACCGCGTGTCGACCACGGCCCCTACCGGCCGTTCTTCGCGATCACCAAGCACGCCGACATCATGGACATCGAGCGCGACAACAACCTGTGGCTGAGCGAACCGCGTCCGGTGTTGACCACCGCCGCCGCCGACGATGTGGCACGTGCTCAGCTGGAGTCCGGTGCCGGACTGCGCACCCTGATCCACATGGACGACCCGCACCACCGCAAGGTCCGCGCCATCGGCGCCGACTGGTTTCGTCCGAAAGCCCTGCGCGACCTACAGACCCGCGTCGACGAGCTCGCGAAGCGCTACGTCGACAGGATGCGCGACATCGGACCCGAGTGCGACTTCGTCGAGGAGATCGCGGTCGGCTTCCCGCTGTATGTGATCCTGTCGCTGCTGGGCCTCCCCGAGGAGGACTTCCCGCGGATGCATCAGCTCACGCAGGAGTTGTTCGGCGCCGACGACGTCGAATACCGGCGCGGAGCAACGCTCGAGGAGCGGATGGCGACACTGCTGGACTTCTTCGCCTACTTCAGCGAACTCACCGCATCACGCCGCGCGCACCCCACGGACGACCTGGCGTCCGCCATCGCCAACGGCCTCATCGACGGCGAGCCCCTGTCCGACGTCGACACCGCGTCGTACTACGTGATCGTGGCCAGCGCCGGGCACGACACCACCAAGGACGCCATCTCCGGCGGCCTCCGGGCGCTGATCGAGAACCCCGGTGAACTCGAACGACTTCGACGCGAGCCCGAACTCGTGGGGACCGCGGTCGAGGAGATGATCCGGTGGACCACACCGGTCAAGGAGTTCATGCGCACCGCTGCCGAGGACACCTCGGTGCGAGGTGTGCCCATCGCCAAGGGCGAATCCGTCTATCTCGCCTACACGTCGGGCAACCGGGACGAGGAGGTCTTCGACGACCCGTTCACCTTCGACATCGGCCGGTTCCCCAACAAGCATCTGTCGTTCGGCTACGGCGTCCACTTCTGTCTCGGCGCCGCTCTGGCCCGGATGGAGATGCGGAGCTTCTTCGCCGAACTGATCCCGCGGCTCGACTCCATCGAACTGGCCGGGACGCCAGAACTGGCCGCAACAGTGTTCGTCGGCGGTCTCAAGCACCTGCCGATCAGGTATTCACTGCGCTGAGCTGTCCTCGGATTCGCGCACCGGACAAGCGTTGTGGCGGAGCGTCATTCCGACAGTCGACAGACCGGGATCCCGATCGGTCGGCGATGCGCCAGGGGGCGGCACCTCGCTTACCATCGGGACTGTCCGGCCACCATCTCGAGGAGTAGTTGTGCACGAGCTCACGAAGGGCTCCAAGACCACCCTGAGTACGACCGCGCACCTCGTCGAGATCGCGAGCGCGTGGCCCGGCGACGTCGATCTCATCGCCGTGCTCCTGACGGCCGCCGACAAGGTCCGCACCGACGACGACCTGATCTTCTTCAACAACCCGAGTTCCTCCGGAGTCCGGCTCCGAGGGCCGAGTTCGTGTGCAGTCGACCTGACGTCGGTGCCCGCCGACGTCGAACGGATCGTCGTCGCGGCGAGTACCGAGGCGCAGCACAAGACATTCGAGCAGATCGGCTCGCTGACGGCGACCATCTCGGGTTCGGGCACGTGGACGTTCACGCCACCGGATCCCGGAACCGAGACCGTCCTGCAGCTGGTGGGGTTCTACCGCCGGAACGGACAGTGGAAGCTCGACGCGATCGGGCAGGGCTACAGCCAGGGGCTGGCGGCATTCGCCACCGACTTCGGGATCACCGTCGACGACGCACCGGAACAACCGCCCGAGACCACCGCTTCAACAACCGGCGCCCCGGTGAACGCTGTGCCGCAGCAGGTTCCGGAGTCGCCGCAGGAGGTTTCGGCAGCACCGCCGGCCAATCTTTCGAAGGTCAAGGTCTCCATCACGAAGGACTCCCGCGACAAGACCGCGTCGATCGACCTGCGCAAAGGGTCGTCGGACTGGGTTCTCACCGTGGGCCTCGAGTGGGACGGACGGGGCGCGGAGTACGGGGCCGACGGTCGGGTGACGAAGTACGGCAAGGGTGACCTCGACGTGTACTTCTTCTGCCGTGACGAGGTCGCTCATCGGTACGTGGTCATCAGTGGCGAGAAGGCGCATCGCGGCGATTTGCGGAGTTGGCCCTTCATCGAGCACCACGGGGACAGCCGCGGTCCAGGGCGAGGCAACAAGCCCGCCGTCGAGCAGGTCACGGTCCTGCCGAAGGAGAACGGCGATCTCCTCGTCAACGTCTACCAATCCGTCGACAACGGAGCCGGCGCGATCGACAAGTTCGGCAGGCCCAGAGTGGCGATTCGATACGGCAGACCGGGCAAGGACGGTCTGCCCGGGCCGGACAGCGACGAGATCCTCATCCATGTCGGCAACGGCAAGAACTCGTTCTGGGCGACGGTCGCACACATCGACGTGCAGGACGGTGTGTTGAAGGTCGACGGAACGACCCGCTACAGCAAGTTCTTCTCCGAGCGGATGCCCACGCTCGACCGCACCGGGAAGTGGGTGCGCAGCGCCAAGGAGGCGCCGACCGGACGCAGCAAGAAGAACAGCGGGTCCGGTCTGGACCGCTACGACGGTGAACTCTGACCGTCGAGAGGACCGATTCGGTTTCGGCTGTTCACCTTTCGACGGTCAGATCGACCCGCTCGTCGTAGAAGCAGATGAGGTCCCGGACGGGCTCGGCGTCGGTGAGCGGATCGGTGTAGGTCCATGCCACATCAGGGATGACCTCGTCGCCGACGACCGCCGACCAGTAGGTTGCCTCGCCCTTGTACGCGCAGACCGTGACCGTGTCCGACGGCACGAGCAGATCCGTACGGACGTCCTCGCGCGGCAGATAGTGTCGGGGCGGCAGGTGGGTTTCGAGCAGCAGGGTCGGGCGTCGGCTGTCCGCCAGGACCGATCCTCCCACCGTCACCACCACATGTCTGCCGGTGTCGAGGCAGTCGATGCGCTGGAACGGATCGTGCGGATGACCGACCGCCGTCTGTTCCTCTTCGCGCCACTCGTCGAAGCCCGACCAGTCCAGCAGGACGTGGCCGGCGAGATCGGCATCGTCCGGACGGAACGCGGCGCCGGCCAGCGTCCGTCCGCCGGCCACGAGGTCGAAGGTCGTACCGGGCGTAGTGTGCACTGCGAAGGGGTCGACCGGTGTCAGGATCGGTCCGTGGTCGTCGGCGGCGTCGACTGTCTGTGCATCGCTCAGCGGCGCAACGACATCGGAGACGGGCACCGCATAGCATCCGACGACCCGGTAGGGCTCCCAGACCTGGATGGCCCTCGTCGAGTCGACGACGACTTCTCCGTCGACCAGCGCGCGCACCCGTCGCCGCATGTCCGCCCAGCGCAGTGATCCCAGCTGGGACATCGTGAACTCATCCATCGACGTGGCCATGGTCCGATCGTCCTCCGGTTACGTCGCGCGCGCCAGGCCACATCGGGCTTTTGCATCGCCGGTCGTGATCGGTCAACCGTTCGGCTCCGTCGTGGGCGGACATCTGGTGACGACGGCGGGAACCCGCCCCGGCGCAGTAACCGCTTCGAGACGCGAAGGCACCGCTCGACGAAACCCCGTGGTGCGACGATGAGCAGATGACCAGCCCGTCGGACCTCGACCCCACCAGACCCGGGTCCGGCGACGCCGCGTGGAATCACGCCCAGCGCGACGAAACGGAAACCCAACGCCTGGATCGCAACTGGAATTCGCTGCTGCAAGAGCTGCGGGTCGTGCAGACCGGCGTGCAGATCCTCACCGGATTCCTACTCACGCTGCCCTTCCATGACGGTTTCGAAGAGCTCGGCGGCACGTTGCGAGTGATCTACCTGATCACGGTGTCGTGTGCCGTGGGCGCCGCGATCCTCCTGGCGGCGCCCGTGGCGCTGCACCGGGCCCTGTTCCGTCAGCACCAGCTCGCGCTGATCGTCACCTACGCGCATTACCTGGCTTTCGCCGGCCTCACCCTGCTCGGCCTGGCGCTGTCCGGTGCGGTCACCGTCGTCTTCGGAGCGACCGCCGGACCGGTTCCGTCGGCGATCGCGGGCATCGTCACCCTCGTGACGTTCTCCCTCGTGTGGCTGATCGTGCCGCTGTGGCTCCGCGCAGTGACCGGCGCGCGGGATGACTCCGTCGACGACCCCCGCCGTTGACAGCGTTCCGCCGCCGGGGTACGCAGGCGACGTGAACCGCGCACCGAGTTTCATCGAGAACCGCTATGACGAGGTGACCGTGCTCGCGTCGTCACATGGCGGTGCGTTTCCCTACGGCAACACGGTCGTGGTCCGCGGCTCCGCCGGGACCCTGGTGATCGACCCCTCCCTCGAGGTCGACCACGACCCGGTGCAACCCGACGCGGTGATGATCAGTCACGCACACGAGGACCACATCGCTGGCCTCCGGTACTTCTCCGCGGACAAGTTCGCCCATCACGCCGACGTCGATGGCGTGCGATCCCTGCAGGTCCTTCTCGACMACTACGGACTGACCGACGAGGAGAGGGCCGGCGTCGACGCCCAGATCGGCGACACCTTCCGGTTGACGTCCGGCTTCCCCGAGGCCGCCGGGGTCGAGGACGGACACGCCTTCGAACTCGGCGGGGTCACCGCGACGGTCGTCCACCTGCCCGGGCACACCGCCGGGCATTCCGGCATCCTCGTCGAACCCACGGGCTTTCTCTATCTCGCCGACATCGACCTCACCTCGTTCGGACCGATGTACGGCGACCTGGGGAGCAGCGTAGACGACTATCTCGCGTCGATTGCGCGAGTACGCGACATCGATGCCCGCTGGTACGGCACCTTCCATCAGAAGGGCGTGGTCACCGGCGCCGACGAATTCCGATCACGTCTCGCCGACTACGAGGCCGTCATCCATCGACGCGAGGAACGCCTGCTGGAGTTGCTGCGCCGCCCACTCACGGTCGAGGGGATCGCCACCGAGCGGCTGGTGTATCGCCCGCATGTCCAGCTGCCCTTCGTCGACGCGGTGGAGAAACGGACAGCCGAACTCCACCTCGAACGGCTCGTGCGCCACGGCCAGGTCACGCGTTCCGAGGACGGCGTCTACCACCGCTCGTAGGGCGGTCGTCCCGCTCCGCGACGTTTACCGAATGTCCGGTTCGGACACCCTCGGTGTGTCAGCGACACAGCGAGAGTGAGGAGCGAGTAGTGCACACCGACACCACCCGCGCAGACACCTGGGATTTCGGTCTGGACAGCGCCATCCCCGACCTCGGAGACCCCGGCGACGTCGAGATCACGTCGACGGATTTCAGCGACACGTACTACGACACCGAGGACCGGGACCTCCTCGCGCACGGCACCACGGTCGTCTACGTCGACGGGGACGAGCGTCCGGCCGGCTGGCGGGTCGTCACCCCCTCCCCCGCTGAGGCCATCACCGAACGAATCGACGCCCCCTCGACGGCCGTCCCGCCGACGATTGCCGATGCCCTCTGGGGGCTGAGCGGCGGCAAACCGCTTCGCGTCGCGGCGATCGTCCACACGCACCGAACCCGCCACCGCCATCTCGACGCGAACGGTGAGACCGACTACGAGGTGATCGACGACACCGTCTCCGCCACCGCCACCGGCCCGGTCGCCACCGCCACGTCCTGGCGCGAGGTCGCGGTGCGCTCCGCGTCGAAGGATGCGGTGCCCAAGGGTGTACGCAAACGGATGGTCGGGGCCGGCGCGCGTCCGGCGTCGGCGTCGTCGACGTACGAGCGCGCCATCGGTCACGAGGCACCGCACCGAGCCGGATCGGCGTCGCCGGCCGCTGCCGCCGCACTGGACTACGTCCACGAGCAGATCGCGACCATCTTCGCCGGCGATGTCGCGCTGCGTCGCGGTGAGAACCCGGTGCACGGCGTTCGCGTCGCCATCCGCCGTCTCCGGAGCACGCTGCGGACCGCGGCACCGCTGTTCGAGCCGAGCGGCCTCGTGAGACTCGACGACGAACTGCGGTGGTTCGCAGGGGTTCTCGGCGAGGTGCGCGACCGGGAGGTCCTGCGCGCACGATTCGCCACCGCCCTCGCCGAACTGCCCGACGAGCTCGTGCTCGGACCGGTTGCGGCGCGGATCGAGGAGGAACTCTCCGCTCAGCAGCACCACCATCGCGAGAACGTCGCCGCCGAGATGACATCGGACCGGTATCGCCGGCTGCTGTCGACCCTCACGACCTGGAACGAGGCAGTCCCGCTCGTCGATGACCAGATCTCGAAGAAGCAGGTCCGTCAGATCGCCACCCGCGCGGCGCGCAAGGCGGACAAGCGGTTGAAGCAAGCCCTCGCCTCCGGGCACGAGGAGGATCTGCATCGGGCGCGCAAGGCGGCCAAGCGCGCCCGTTACGCCGGTGAGCTGGCCACGCCCGTCGTCGGGTCGATCGGTCGTGCGCAGGCCAAGCGCTACAAGAAGATCCAGACCGTCCTGGGGGAACACCAGGATGCCGCCGTTGCCGCCCGCGCCCTGCGGGAACTGGGCGCCGCCGCGGGAATCCGCAAGGGAGAGAACGGTTTCACCTACGGCATCCTGTATCAGCGCGAGCTCCACGCGGCCGCCGCGGCCCGCGACGCCGTTCTGTCCGGAAAGAAGTGATCGCCCGTTCAGCTCGACGTGTCGAGGATCGCGCGCCGTAACTCGGTGTGATCGTCGAAGAACGACGTCTCGGTCCCGTACCTGCGGAAGGTGTCGCTGCCCCGGCCGGTGACCACGACCACGTCGCGGTCACCGGCCATGGACGTGGCCGTCGAGAATGCGCTCCGCCGGTCGGGTTCCTCGATGACGACCGCCGACGCCTCCCGGTGCGCGCCGCGCAGCACACTGGCCCTGATCTCGCCGGAGTCCTCGTCCTCGGGGCTCTCGTCGGTGACGATCACGACGTCCGCGTAACGCGCCGCGACCTGTCCCAGTGGTTCTCGTTTCCCTGGATCGCGTCCGCCGGTTGCCCCGACCACGGCGATGAGCCGACCGTCCTCCGTCAACGACCTCAGGTAGGGGAACATCGCGTGTTGTCCCGCCGTGTTGTGCATGTAGTCCACGATCGCGCGATACGGCTGTCCGGCATGCACGGGTTCGCACCGTCCGGCGATGCCGGTCACCGAGGAGACGCCCTCGGCCGCAGCGGCGAGGTCGACGCCGTCTGCCACCACGGCGGTGAGCGCCAGTAGAGCGTTGCCGACCTGGTGAGGCCCCAACACCTGCAGCCCGACCCGGGATCGCCCGTGTGGCGTGTGGACGGTGAACTCGGCGCCGAGACGCCCGGCCCGGATATCGGTGGCGACGACGTCGGCGTCCGTGCGTCGAGTCGAGCACGTCCAGGTCTCCGTCGTGGTCCCGGCAGCCAGACGCACACCCCAGTGGTCGTCGATGTCGACCACCGCGATCTGCGTCCGCTCCGGTGTGAACATCGCGGCCTTGGTCGCGAAGTAGCCCTCCATCGACTCGTGATAGTCGAGATGGTCGTCGGACAGGTTGGTGAACGCCATCACGCGGAATGCGGTGCCGTCGACCCTTCCCTGATCGATCGCATGCGAGGAGACCTCCATCGCGCAGCAGGTGACGCCGTGGCGTCGGAAGGTCGCCAGGGTCCGCTGCAGCATGGGCGCCTCCGGCGTCGTGCGGGCGGGGACGACGTCGTACCCGGGGCCCCGGACCCGCGCACCGGAGATGAGCCCGCCCGCCTCCCCGGTCGCCGCGAGGGCCGCATCGACGAAGTGGGTCGTGCTGGTCTTGCCGTTCGTGCCGGTGACACCGAAGATCCGCAGATCACGTGACTATTCACCGTGGAACCACGAGGTCAGCGGCCCCATGATGCGGCGAGGTTCGTCGACGACCAGAGAAGGCAGGACCGACGACGGGCGGTCGCTGATCACGAGGACGGCACCGGCCGCGGCCACGTCGCGCTCGAAGTCGAGTCCGTGCCAGCGGCGGCCCGGGATGGCCAGGTACGCGTCTCCGGGACGGATCGTACGGGAATCGTCGTCGATGTCGCGGACCACCGTCGACCCGGCTGTGAGGTCGCCGAGGATGGCGGTGTCGAGGTGGTCGGCGATCTGCGCGACCGTCACTCCGGATCCCAGGTCGGGGTCCGCCTGGCGAACACTCCGCTCCGGGTCCATCGCCGCGAGGTACCCGTGGCGAGGGCGAATCCAAACCTCGACGTACGGTCCGGCCGGCCCGACGCAGGCCCGATACCACACAAATCTCGGCAAACGGTCATAGCGCACGCCCGCATTGGCCGCTGTGACGCGGCTCACAATCTGTAGAACCCGCTGTGGCTCAACGTGTTCGAGTCGGCGCGACTGGTTGATTCACACCGGGGTGTTACATCTGCCCTCGTCGTGGCAACACTCGGGGTGTAGCCGATCCAACCCGTTCAAGAGGGGAGCAAGAACCGATGACCGTTTCCACCACCACCGTTCACCAGCAACTTCGCGCGATCCTCGCATTGACGCACACCGAGATCCAGATCGCCGAGACCCGGCAGGCCCAGGCCCGTACCGATGCGATCCGCAAGGAACTGGCCCAGAACGCCGAGAACGCCCGCGAGCGCGCACTCACCATCGAGACCGCCCTGCGTGACCGCGGCGGACTCGTCGATGTCGTCCGGCCGGTACTCGGCCGTGTCGGTGCCGTCGCCAAGACGCTGGCCGAGCAGACCCAACCGCTGGACGAGGCCCTGCTCGACGACCTCGCACTAGAGCAGCGGCTCGTGGCACGCGCCACGTACCTGAAGGCACTGGCCACCGGTCAGGATGACCAAGCACTCGTCGGCCTGGCCGACAAGCTCATCGACGCCCACACGGCGACCGTCCACTGGCTCACGACGGTTCTCGCCGAAGAGGCTCTCGGCGGCCCGGCCGCCCTGCGTCGCGGCCCGTCGCAGTGGGCGAGCGGCCTCGCCGCGCGCGCCTTGACCGCCCCGGCGCTCGGCGCATCGTGGGCGATCGACCGCACCGCCGAGTTCGCCCGCCAGCTCCCCGACCCCGTGGAGACCCTGCGCAGCCGGTTCGGACGAGCAGTCGACGACGCGACCGAGACCGCCTCGCGAGCCGGTGACGCCGTCAGCAACGCCGGTGCCGCGGTCTCGAAGACCGTGGCCGCCGGCCGTGACGCCGCCCTCGAGGCAGTCGAGGACAGTGCTCGCGACAGCGGTGCCGAGGGTGCCGCCGACGCGCTCCACCAGCTCCGCGAGATCACCGGAACCGTTGAGGCGGAAGACCTCCCGATCGAGGGCTACGTCGATCTCAACGTCACCGACGCGGTGGCCGCGGTCAAGGAGTTGACCAAGCCGGCCGACCTGCGGGTCACCCTCGCCTACGAGGAGGCGCACAAGAACCGCCAGCGCGTGGTCTCCGCGGTCGAGATCCGCTTCGCCGAGATCGCCAAGGACCTGGTCGGCATCGACAGCTGATCTGCCGAACCGACCGACCCCGACGGCCGCCATCGACCTGATGGCGGCCGTCGGCCTGTCGGAAGCATCTGCAGATGTCGCGAAACGTGGCGCCAGACGCAACGACACACGACAACTGGCGTCGGCCCCACCCACCTCTGCACGAATTTGGATCAGATCCAGAAAAACCGTGCGAAGTGGCGGTCACGCCCCTATGGTGGGGGACGTGGCATCGACATCGGACCATGCCCAGCAACTCCGGGCCGCAGATCTTCGTGTCACCCAGCCTCGGGTGACGGTGATGGCCGCCGTCGACAAGCACCCGCATGCCGACACGGACACCATCTATCACGCGGTACGCGAAACCCTGCCCACCGTCTCACGTCAGGCCGTCTACGATGTGCTGCACGCCCTGACCGAGCGCGGGCTCATCCGCCGCATCCAACCCTCGGGTTCGGTGTCGCGCTACGAGTTTCGCACCGGAGACAATCACCACCACGTCGTCTGCCGCGCCTGCGGTGTCATCGCCGACGTGGATTGTGCAATCGGGGAAGCCCCATGCCTGACCCCCTCGGAAGACCACGGTTTCGCAATCGACGAGGCCGAGGTCATCTTCTGGGGCCTGTGCCCCGATTGCCTCAGCAAGGCCCCGACCTGATCACCTCCCGTGATCGCAGCCTGTCAGTCCCCTCGAAAGGAATGTCGTGACCTCCGACAGCCGCCCGCCCAACTCCGACGCCGACACCGCAAGTGCCAGCGAGAGCGAGAACCCGGCGATCCCCTCGCCGAAGCCGAAAGCGCATGCGCCGCTGACCAACAAGGACTGGTGGCCCGAGCAGATCGACCTCTCGATCCTGCACGCCCATTCCTCGCTGTCCAACCCGCTCGGCGAGGACTTCGACTACGCAACGGAATTCGAGAAGCTCGACGTCGAGGCCCTGAAGGCCGACCTGGTCTCGCTGATGACCACGTCCCAGGACTGGTGGCCCGCCGACTACGGCCACTACGGTGGCCTGTTCATCCGTATGAGCTGGCACGCCGCCGGTACCTACCGCATCTTCGACGGCCGCGGCGGCGGCGGTCAGGGTGCACAGCGGTTCGCCCCGCTGAACAGCTGGCCGGACAACGCCAACCTGGACAAGGCGCGTCGTCTGCTCTGGCCCATCAAGCAGAAGTACGGCACCAAGCTGTCCTGGGCCGACCTGCTGGTGTTCGCCGGCAACGTCGCACTGGAGTCCATGGGCTTCAAGACCTTCGGCTTCGGCTTCGGCCGCGAGGACATCTGGGAGCCCGAGGAGGTGTTCTGGGGCCCGGAGGACGCCTGGCTCGGCACCGACAAGCGCTACTCCGGCGAACGTGAGCTCGCCCAGCCCCTCGGCGCCACCACGATGGGTCTCATCTACGTCAATCCCGAAGGCCCCGAAGGCAAGCCGGACCCGATCGCCGCCGCCGAGGACATCCGCGAGACCTTCGGTCGCATGGCGATGAACGATGAGGAGACCGCGGCACTCATCATCGGCGGCCACAGCTTCGGCAAGACCCACGGCGCCGGCGACGCCGACCTGATCGGACCCGAGCCCGAGGGCGCCCCGATCGACCAGCAGGGCCTGGGCTGGAAGTCGGGCTACGGCAAGGGCAAGGCCGAGGACACGATCACCAGTGGTCTCGAGGTCGTCTGGACCTCCACCCCGACCCAGTGGGGCAACGGATTTCTCCAGAACCTCTACGGTTACGAATGGGAGCTCACCAAGAGCCCCGCGGGGGCCTGGCAGTACGTCGCGAAAGACGGTGCGGGAGCAGGCACGATCCCCGATCCGTTCGGCGGTCCCGGTCGCGCGCCCACCATGCTGGTGACCGACGTCGCCCTGCGCGAGTCCCCCATCTACGCCGACATCACCCGTCGGTGGCTCGACCATCCCGAGGAGCTCGCCGAGGCCTTCGCCAAGGCGTGGTACAAGCTGCTGCACCGCGACATGGGTCCGGTCAGCCGTTACCTCGGCCCGTGGGTTCCCGAGCCGCAGATCTGGCAGGACCCGGTGCCCGCGGTCGATCACGAACTGATCGACGCCGACGACATCACCTCTCTCAAGGGCACGTTGCTCGACGCGCTGTCCCCGACGCAGCTCATCAAGACGGCCTGGGCGTCGGCGGCCAGCTTCCGCAGCACCGACAAGCGGGGCGGTGCCAACGGCGCCCGCATCCGTCTCGAGCCGCAGAAGAACTGGGAGATCAACGAGCCCGGCGAGCTCGCCAAGGTGCTGCCGGTACTCGAGCAGGTCCAGAAGGACTTCAACGACTCGGCATCGGGCGGCAAGAAGGTCTCGCTCGCCGACATCATCATCCTCGGCGGTGCGGCGGCGATCGAGAGGGCCGCCGAGGCAGCCGGTTTCCCGGTCACCGTGCCGTTCACCCCCGGCCGTACGGACGCCTCGCAGGAGAGCACCGACGTCGACTCATTCGAGGTCCTCGAACCGCGCGCCGACGGGTTCCGCAACTTCAGCAAGGACGGCGAGAAGACTCCGCTGGAGTCGCTGCTCCTCGACCGTGCCTACATGCTGGACCTCACCGCGCCGGAGCTGACCGTCCTCGTCGGTGGTCTCCGCGTGCTCGACACCAATTACGGTGGCAGCAAGCACGGCGTGTTCACCGACCGGCCCGGCGTCCTGTCGACGGACTTCTTCCGCAACATCATCGACATGAACACCGAGTGGAAGAGCGGTTCCGACGAGAACGTCTACGAGGGAACCGACCGCGCCACCGGCGAGAAGAAGTGGACGGCAACGGCTGCCGACCTCGTGTTCGGCTCGCACTCGCAGCTGCGCGCGCTCTCCGAGGTCTACGCGCAGGACGACTCGGCGGAGCGTTTCGTCAACGACTTCGTCAAGGCGTGGGTGAAGGTCTCGAACAACGATCGGTTCGATCTGGCCTGATCCGTCATCTCACGATCGAGAACACCCCGCGGGCACCTCGCCCGCGGGGTGTTCTGCTCTGCCGGTGAGGTTCTCGAATCACCGTTCCCGCAGGCACGCGACGACCTCGGCGAGCACCTGCTCGACACGGGGCCCCGTGAGCGCGGAGGCCGCGCCGGTCACCAGGACCTGCAGCTCCCCCTGTGCGGTCGGCGAGCCCTCGATCTGCAGCATCCATCGCGTGGTCCGCGGTGGGAACACGTACAGGTGACCGCCCACGCTCGGCCCGGTGATCGTCGGGGTCCAGCCGAGCAGCACCGGCACCGGGAAGAGGCGCCCGTCGACGACCGGCCGGCCCAGTACGTCCAGCACGTCCTCCATCGGCCCGGTCGCCGCGGCGATGCACCGACGGGTGCGCTCGACCGAGCCGCGGACATCCTCGCGGGCGTCGAGCGGTGTGACCGCAGCGACGACGAAGTCGCCCACGGTGTCCTCGGCGCCCGCCGGCCGCGTCGACGCCGCGGTGGCCGCCATCACCCGGTCTTGTCCGGTCAGTCGCGCGAGCGCCTCAGACACCGATCTCCCGAATGCCTCGAACGGGGTCATGCCCTGCTCGGACGCACCGGCACGGAACCGTGCGTAGACGTCGGCGTCGACGAGAGCCCGGCGACGAACCGCCGTGGACTGCGCGCAGGAGACGGGGTCCAACCCGTCCAGGGTGAAGGACCCCGCGGGCGACTCACCGAGCAGTTGGTGCCACGACCGGCCGTCCATGTCGTCGTCAGTGCGTGGTGCGTGCGGCGAGATGGGTTGCACCGCAGGGACATTCACTCCGCGGGCGAGCAGGTCCGCCTCCCGGGCCAGCGTTCCGAGCGAGTGCCCGTCGACCGCGATGTGATGGAACACCGCGACCGCGGCCATCACACCGCCGTCGGCATCCGCCAGGATCCGCACGCAGAACGGCGGCGCGACCCGGACATCGAGCGACGCCGACATCTGTTCGGCGTGTGCGCGTAGGCTCTGGCGTCCCGGGTTCGGGTCTGGGTCCGAAACCACCTGCACGGCAACATCGACCGCTGCGTCAGCGCCGCCGGCCAGCGCCCGCTGGACCGGCCCGGCGGGGGTGTCCGGATAGCTCGACCGCAGGGCGGGGTGCCGATCGGCCAACGCGCGGAGCAATTCTCGCAATTCGGGAGCGGTGGGCCGCCCGGTCTCGGGTGGAACCCATCCGACGCGGACCAGCTGCCCGTGCGGGTGTCCCGGTGCGCGTTCGACCGTCCGTTCTGCGGACGTGAGCGGACGATCGTCGTCCGGTGCGGCCGGTCGCCGTACGGTGTCGTCCGGGCGGACCGGCTCGACCATCCGCTCGGCCAGCGTCTCCAGGTCGGGCGCGGTGAGCACGTCGTCGGGCCCGATCTCGGAATGTCCTGCCGCGATCAGCGATCCGACGACCCGCATGACCGCCAGGGAGTCGCCGCCCTGCTCGAGGAAGCCGGCGAACAGATCGACGTCATCAGTACCCAGCGCCTCGCCCACGACCCGAACCAGCAGGGTCTCGTGCGAGCCGACGGGTCCGCGCGCCGACCGGCGACCGGGGAGCGGGTGGTCCGCCAGCTTTCCGACGTCGAGCTTGCCGTTGCCGGTACGGGGTAGCGCGTCGATGCCGATGACGAGCGCGGGCACCATGTACGACGGCAAGACACCGGCGACCGCGCGACGCAGCCCGGGTGCGTCGACATCCGTTCCGGTGCCCTGCGGCACGACGAATGACACCAGCGCGGTACGGCCCGATGGCAACTCGCGCAGAATCGTCGCGGAACTCCGCACGTCGGTGCATCGTCCGAGCGCAGCGTCGATCTCAGCGAGTTCGATTCGCAAGCCCCGCAGGGTGATCTGTCCGTCGCGGCGTCCGAGCAGTCGGATCTCACCGGCCTCGGTCCACTGGGCCAGGTCGCCGGTCCGGTACATCCCCTCCTCGGCCGAGAACGTGCTCTGCACGAAGGCCTCCGCAGTGGACGCCGAATCGTCGAGATAGCCGTCGGCCAATTGCGGTCCCGCACAGTGGAGCGTGCCGATCGCCCCGGGAGGTTGTGGCCGGCCGAGGCGATCCAGGACCGCCTCGTCGACTCCGACCATCGGCGGGCCCACAGTGATCGCCTCGCCCGGCAGCAGCGGAGCGGAGATGTTGATGCTGCACCGGGCTTCGGTGGGTCCGTACGCATTCCGCAGCCGGACGCGACCCGACCAGCGGTCGACCACCCGCGGCGACGGCGGTTCGCCACCGATGATCACCTGCACCAGATCGTCGGCCAGATCCAGGGGCAGGGTGTCGAGGACCGACGGCGTGACGATGAGGTGACTGACGCGATGCCGTCGGATCAGCTGTGCCAGTGCATCACCGCCGGGTGCCGACCTGGGCGCGACGACAACGGTCGCCCCACAGACGACCCCGCACAGCATCTCGACGATCCCGGTGTCGAAGGTCGGGGACGACGCGTGCAGGATGCGTGACCCGGGTGTCAGAGCGTACGTCTGTCGGATCTCCGCGATCAGGGCGGGCAGGCCGCGGTGGGGCATGATCACGCCCTTGGGCGTTCCGGTGGAACCCGACGTGAACAGCAGGTAGGCGGCATCGTCGGGCCCGCGTTCCAAACCCGGCCACCGATCGGCGATCGGGGAGCCGGGGTCGTCGTGTTCGAGGTCGAGCCACCGGATCGAGCCCGGGCGTGGGGCGCCCGGCACGCACAATCCGACCTTGGCGCCGGAGCGATCGAGCAGATCCCTCGTTCTCGCGTCCGGTGCGAACGGATCGCCGACCGGCACCCATACGCCGCCCGCACACAGCACCGACCAGAACGCGACGACGGAGGTCGCCGACCGCTCGATGGACACCGCCACCCGGTCGCCGGCCCCGACCCCGGCTTCCAGGAGCAGGCGGGTTCCGCGAGTCACCCGGCGCTCGAACTCGCGCCGGGACACCGACACCTCACCGTCGATGATCGCCACGGCCGCCGGATCCGACGACCAGTGGTCCTCCAGGTGACCCACGGTCGGCGTGAAGGCCGGTGCCGGTGGACCGCTCCGGCACCGGAACCGCTCCCACTCGCCGTCGACGAACACCGAATCGTCCGGAATCCGGGGGCCCCCGTCCAGTTCGCGCAGAGTGGCGGTCAGATGCCGGTCGAAGCGTCGGGCGAGAGTGGCCAGCGCGTCGGTGCCGAAAACCGCGGCCGGGGCTTCCCAGGTGACCGCCCGGCGGCCGTTCTGATCGGCGGGGTGCAGAGTCACCGCGACGTCGGAGATCGGTCCGGTCCGCATCACCTCGAGTCCCCAGTGCAAGCCGTCGACAGCGGGCGGTTCGAAGCCCGGCAGGAGGTTGACCACCGCACCGAACCCGCTGAGCCCGTGCTGCTTTCGCAGCATGTCCTCGCGATGGTGGCGCTGGTGACGCAGTGCCTCGATCAGTGCCGACGACACGTCGACGAGGGCCTGCCCGGCGTCGCGGTCCCCGATTCCGTCGAGGCGCAACGGCACGACGTTGGAGACGGGCTGCACCGCCCTAAGACGTGCCGCCGAGGTACGTGCGGCGACCGGGAGACTCAGCCCCACGTCGGGGGTGTCGAGGAGCCGGGCGCACAGGCCCGCGAACGCGGTGACGAACTCGGCCGACGATGCGGTCCGCGGACTTCTCAGGGTTTCGGTGACGCGCACGATCGACGACGTGAAATGCGGGACGGAACCGGCCAGCAGGGACGGCGCGAGGCCGTCGAGCCGTCGGTCCCAGTGTTGTTCGTCGGCCTGTCGGCGTCGCGAATCGCGGTACCTCTCCTCTTCGGCCTCGAGTTCGAGGTCGTCGGCGAGGCGCAACTCGTCCGGGCGCGCCGTACCCGCGTAGACAGCGGCGATGTGCGCCATCACCCGCAGGACGCCGGCGCCGTCGGTGAGCACGTGGTGCACCCGCACGACCCACCGGTGGGAGTCGGGGGCGAGAACGTGCAGTTCGCTGCGGAACAACGGCAGTCCGAGGTCGGCACCGGCGGGGTCATCGAGGAAATCCTGGGCGCGCGAGTCGCTCGCCGCCGCCGGATCGGCACACGTGGACAGGTCGACGCATTCCACCGGGTCCAGTCCGGAACCGGCTGGTTGCAGGGGATGCGGATGACCGTCGGCCGGCGAACGATCAGGACTCAGACGTACGTCGCACCAGCCGACGTGGTCGAGCACGGCACCGGCCGTGCGGTGGAGTCGTTCGGCATCGAGCGGGCCGCTCAGGGTCAGGCCGAACGCGACGACATGCGAGACCTCGGGATGCAGCAGTTGCGAGAGCCACAGGCCGCGCCGGGTCACGGTCATCGCGGATCGCCCCCTGGGCCTCGTCGGGTGGAGCCGTGCCCGGAGATCACGCCCCGACCGTAGGTGCGCCGAGTTGAACGGACGCTGAAATGCGAGGTCCGGCGGTCGACGACGACCGCCGTCCGCGGTGCATCTCCCGCGGCGTCACGCGCCGAGCGCGCGGGCGAACATCGGCCAGGACTCATGCATCTGGTCCTCCCAGTACCCCCAGGAATGCGTACCGGTCGCCGGGAGCCGGACGACGGCCGGGATGCGCAGCGCGGCGAGGCGGTTTGCCATCGTCACCGTGCACGATCGTGCGGTCGCTTCGGCGAATCCACCGGCCGCGACCTGTTCGGCGAGCTCCCCCACGTTGCCGGCGATCCGCCGGTCGGACAGATTGTCGTGCGCACCGGGCAATCCGGTCGCCGCACTGATCCACAGGGCAGGGGTGCGACGCCCGAACTTGTAGGCGTTGATCACCGGATCCTGGGCTGCCCACTGCGGGTCCCCGGGCGGGCCGTACATGTTGCTGGCGTCGGCGAGTCCGGGGACGAACGCCACGTTGCGCAACAGCAACTGCCCGGTGGGCGACGCGGTGTCGGCGCATCCCGAGTAGGAGCCCACCGCCCGGTAGAACCCCGGGTGGTTCTCGGCGATCCGCAGCACCGCCGTACCCGCCATCGAGATCCCCGCGACACCGCGCGAGCGTCCCGGGCCGGATCGTCCCCCGTGGGCATTCTCGAAGGCGGCGGGCAGCTCCGAGGTCAGAAAGGTCTCCCACCGCAGGGGCCGCGACGTCTTCACGCCGAACCGGAAGTTCGCGGCCGGGTCGACGCGGCGCCAGTCAGCGTAGTAGCTCGCGGCACCGCCGATCGGGGTCACGGTCCACACGTTCTTGTTGGCATAGAACGCGTTGGCGTCGGTGGCGTGCGTCCAGTCGTCGTTGTCCTCGCCACCGGACGACCCACTGAGCAGGTACATCACCGGTGCGGCCTGGTTCCGGTTCGCGGGCGTCTGGACCAGCGACGGGACCTGGGTCTGCATCGACCGTGACCACACCGACACCACGAGATTGCGGGGCGACACCCAGGTCTCCCGGTATGGCGCGCCGGCCGTCGCCTTGGCGTATCGGACACCGGTGAGGGTGTCCGCCGCCGCGGTTCCCGCCGAGGGCACGAGCACACCCGCCACGCCCATCACCATGGACAGGACAGCGACGCCGACGACCACGACGTTCGGCAAGCGAGACATGCGCGGCTCCTCGAGTTCGTACCGAATCATCACCGACTCGGTCCCGTCATCGTATGCACACCGCTCTGTACCCAGGACCGTTCGGGTCAATCGTCCAGGACTGTTGCACAACAGAATCGGACGAATCGGGTATGAGGTGGGTCGGCCCGACGTACGGTCGGACGATGACACCACTCCTGCGCACCGCCGTCGCGACGCTCGCCGCCGCGGCCGCTCTCCTGACGCCGCTCGCGATGTCGTCGGGGACGGCGAATTCCACGCCCTCGTCCGGAATCTCGGCGGTCAGCCTGGCCAAGGCGGACATCCCGGCCGACCTCCTACCCTTCGTGCCCGACGGCGTACACGTGGAGGTCCGGGAGATCACCATCGCCCCCGGCGGCACCACCGGGTGGCACTATCACGACGGCCCGCTCTACGGACTGGTCCGGCAGGGCACCCTCACCCACCCCGGCTCCGACTGCAAGCCGGTGGTGTACCGGACCGGCGAGATCATCGCCGAACCCGGGGGCAAGGCGAACACCCACGAGGGAACAAATCTCGGGACCACCCCGGTCGTGCTGATCGTCCTGTACCTGATGCCGCTGAACAAGCCGCTGTCCGAGGACGCACCCGCACCGCCGTGTGCGACGGCCACTTCCTGACGGCGGGCACTCCTCGGGGCGGGGCGGGCTCAGGGAGCAGAACGCTGCCGCCAGTCGAGCAGTGTCCCGAGTTCGGCTGCGAGCGAACGTGAATCAGCGGTCACGAGTTCTCCGTCGCGTACCACCCACCGGCCGGCGACCATGACGTCGCGGGGTCGCCGGCCCGGGCCGGCCCACAGCAGGCCGTCGACCGGGTCGGTGACCCCGGCGTCGAAGACATCCGAGCAGTCCCACACGCAGAGGTCGGCGGCGGCACCGGGCCGGAGGTGCCCCAGCTCGCTACGGCCGAGACCTGCCGCCGAACCCTCGGACGCCATCGCGAGAACCTCCCGGGCCGTGACGGGTTCGCCGATCAATCCCGAGACCTGAACGGCCAGGCGGGCATCGGCGAGCAGGTGCCCGGCGTCGTTGCTCCCGCCGCCGCTGGTGCCGAGTCCCACCCGCACACCCGCGGACACGAGCGCCGCAACCCGCGCGACGCCCCATCCCATCGGCACGTCGCACCCGGGCGCGTGGGTCGCAGACGCTCMCGATCGCGCGACCAGAGCCACTTCGTCGTCGGTGATCTCGCACAGATGCGCCAGCGTGACGTCGTCGGCGAGCCAACCCCACTCGTCGAGCAACTCGAGGGGACGCCGCCCATATCGTTCCGCGGCGACCCGCACATCGACCTGCTCATTCGCCTGCGTACGACGACGCAGGCCGAGTCGGGATGCGACCTCGCCGAGCGTCGCGAAGGTCTCCGGCCCGTCGCTGTGCACGCCGGACGGGCCGACGGCCAGCTGAAGCATCCCGTCCGCGCTCGTGCCGGTTGCCCCCGCACCCAGATGGGTTCGGTGGATGTCCTCGACCGATGCGGCTGCGGCTTGCGGATCGTCGCGAGCAGTGCCCCGGACGAAGACCAATCGCGCACCGACCCGTGCGGCGGCATCTATGGTCCCTCCGGCCAACGCGACCGGGTCCTGACCACCGGGCCAGGTCAGGTGATGGTCGGCGACCGTGGTCACACCGCACAGCAGGGACTCCGCGAGCCCGGCAGCCGCTGCCGCGGCGACGAGCTCGGGGTCGACACCGACCGATGAATAGCGTTGCGCCATCAGGCTGAGCCACTGCGGCATCGGTACCGACCGACTCTCCGGACGCGACCGGAACGCGGTCTGCAGCAGATGGTGGTGCGCGTTCACGAGACCGGGTGTGACGACGCACCCCGAGACGTCGACGATCTCGCCCGCAGCGGCCCGGCCGCCGACCACAGCCCCGATCTGTCTGTCGTCGACCACGACCGGATCGCGCGTGACCGTCGACGCGTCACGCAGGACCGCCACGGCGCCGGTGAGCACCGTGACGGTCACAGCTCGAGCACCAGACGACCGCTCATACACCGCGACACGCAGATCATCATGGATTCGTTCTCGGACCGCTCCTCCGGCGACAGGATCGAGTCGCGGTGGTCCACCTCGCCGCTGACCACCCCCGTCTCACAGGTTCCGCAGACACCTTCGCGGCACGACGACGGCGCCACCACCCCACGTCCGTCCAGGACGTCTAGGATGGTGCGATCCTGCGGCACCGTCACCGTCACACCCGAGAAGGCGAGGGAGAGTTCGAACTCCGCGTCAGCCGCGGACTGCGTCGTCGTGGCCGTGAACTTCTCGGCGAACGAGTCCACGGCCGGTTGCGGCTCACACACTTGCGCAACGGCTTCCAGCATCGACGGCGGCCCGCAGGTGTACACGGCGGTGCCGCGGGAGAGCCCGGCCAGGACGCCACCGAGATCCAGGCGGCCCGAGTGGGCCGACTCGTGAATCGTGACCAGCCCGGGGTACCTGGATTCGATCTCGTCGACGAACGCCATCTCCGCCCGGGACCGTCCGACGTAGACGAGCCGCCACGGCCGCCCGGTACGGCGGGCCTCGTCGACGAGGGCGAGGACGGGGGTGATGCCGATACCACCGGCCACGAACACATAACCGAGTGCACGTGTCAGCGCGAAGTGATTGCGCGGCGGGCTGATCCACACCTCGCCGCCCACCTGGATGTCGTCGTGCACGGAGGCCGAACCGCCCCGGCTGTCGATCCGCCGTTCGACGGCGATCCGGTACGTACTGGTGTCGTCAGGTGAGGAACACAACGAGTACTGCCTGACCGGGCCGCCCGGTGTGTGCAGATCGACGTGCGATCCAGCGGTCCACGACGGCAGCGCGTCGACACCGACCGGCGCGAGGACGAATTCGTCCACCCGACGGGCGAGCCGGCGCCGTGACACCACGCGGACACGCAGTCCATCTCGAAGGTCGTTCGCTGACACAGACATCGGAGATCTCCTGGGTACTACGATCTCCGCCGGTATTCCCAGCCACGGGAACCACCCCCACCGTCGCGGATCTCCGACACCTGCGTTGACGCCTGGACAACGACGAGCCGAGCGGCCTCGGAACCGGTGAGCCGCCACCGGTGGGGAATGCCGCCAGCGTAGTAAAGGCTGTCGCCTCTTCGCAATTCGAGGAGACTTCCGTCGCCGAGGTCGACCTCGACCTCGCCGTCGACGACATGCAACCACTCGTCCTGCTCGTGCTGGAAGTACTCGCCGTAGTCCCGCCGGTTCAACAACTGCTCCTGGGGGAAGAACGCGGCGTCTCCTCGAACGAGCAACCGGGCGTATCCGGCGTTGTCGCCGGCCTGCGGAAGGATCGCGCCCTCGCCGGCACGCACCAGTTGCGTCCCGACGGGTGCCGGAGACGGTGCCCCCGCCACGTGCGCAGGGTCCGCGGCCAGCATCAGACTGACCTGGGTGGTGTCCAGCGCCCTGGCGATCCGTTCCAGGGTCGTCATGCTCGGACGCGCGTATCCGCGCTCGAGCTGCGACAAGAACGGATGCGAGATACCGGCCTGCGCAGCCAGATTCGTCAACGTGAGGCCATGCTGCTTACGTCGTCGGCGGATCTCGGCACCCAGCGACACCTGCGCGACGTCCGGCTCGTCGAGCGCCATGTGGCTCACACCCTTCCTGCAGAACCGATGGTTACACGCCCGCAGCGCTGGTTAACGTCGTGGCAACAGCGCATTCCTATATTCGGACGTGTTGACGTGATCAACAAGTATCACGAACCGCCCCACCCCCGCCGACCCCAGCCACAGCGGGACCACCGACCCAGTCATGCACCGTCGCACGCCATTTCGATGTTCTCGAGGAAGTGTCATCAATGCCGACTCAGCAGACAGCGCCCGTGCCGGGCATCACCGGATCACTGGCCGACGGGTCAGTGGTCGATGTCGAGCTGTCCGCCGATGCCGACGGTATCCACCGCGTCCGCGCCGTCACACCGTTCTCTCCCGATGTCCCACATCCCGCCGACTGGCTGGATCTCCGCGACCACCTGCTGCTCCCACCCGCCGCCGAACCCCACGCCCACCTGGACAAGGCCCTGTCGTGGCCGGAGTTGTCACCGCCGAGCGGCGACCTCAACGCCGCGATCGCCTCCTGGCGGGCCGGCAGCGTCTCCCTCGATGAGCAGTCCTTCCGGACGCGCGCTCTCCGGGCGACCTCGTCCATGCTGCGCAACGGCATCACCGCGGTGCGCACCCACGCCGACGTGCTCTCGCACGACGACCCACTGCGAGCCGTCCGCGTACTCATCGAGGTCCGGGATCACCTGCGCGGACTGATGGACATCCAGGTCGCGGTCCTGGCGAGCCCACTCACGCCCACCGCGCACATCGAGGCCGCGCTCGACGCCGGCGTCGACCTCGTCGGCGGGGCCCCGCACATCGCCGACGACCCGCTCGCCGAGCTCACGAGACTGCTCGACCTCGCCGAAGCGCGCGGCATCGGCGCCGACCTGCACGTCGATGAGTTCCTCGACGGCGACCACCTGACCATCGAGGCCTTCGCCGCCCGCGTCGCCGAGTGGCCCGACGACCGGATCCGCACGGCCGGCCACTGCTGCCGCCTCGACACCCTGAGCTCGGAGGATCTACAACGGGTTGCACGGGCGCTCGCGCGGGCCCGTGTCTCGGTCGTCGCCTTGCCGGTGACTAACCTGTACCTCCAGGGCCGATCCGGACCGTCCGCGGGGCGACGAGGCATCACGCCGATCGACGTGCTGCGCGACCACGGCGTCCGCGTCGCCGGTGGTGCGGACAACATCCGCGACCCGTTCAATCCCGTGGGCCGGGCCGACCCGCTCGAGACCGCCGCCCTGCTGATCACCGCGGCACATCAGAACCCCCACACCGCAACGGAACTGGTCACCTCCGAGGCGCGTGCCGTGCTCGGACTGGAGCCCGCGGGCCCCGTCGTCGGAGCCCGCGCCGACCTCGTCGCCATCCGCGGCGCCGATCTCACCGAGGTCATCGCCACCGCGCCGGCCGACCGGGTCGTGATCGTGAACGGAACGGCGGTCGCACGCACCGAGTCCACCACCTGGACGGCGTTCCCGTCGTTCCCGGTTCCGTCCCCGGCAGGAGCATCACCGGCCGGAATGTCCGCAGCCGCAGCATCACCGCTGGGTCTGTCCCCCGTCGGCATGGAGAGATGATGAGTTCACCAGCAACGACCCACAGACCGGCACTCGGTCACCCGCTCGTCGGCTTCGAGCACGTGGAGCTCACCTATCCGGACGGCACCCACGCCCTCCGCGACGTGAACCTCGCCGTGCGCGAGGGCGAGTTCGTCAGCGTCGTGGGCCCATCGGGATGCGGCAAGTCGACCCTCCTGCGGTTGTCGTCGGGCCTGGAGACGATCACCGACGGTTACCTGCAGAGCGGTGCCGAACGGATCGGTTACGTGTTCCAGGACGCCACCCTGCTCCCGTGGCGGACCGTGGCCGACAACGTCGCACTGCTCGGTGAACTCGACGGTGCACCGAAAGCCGAACGGCGCGAACGCGTCCGCGCCGCGCTGGAGACGGTCGGGCTGACCGGGTTCGACAAGCACCTGCCGCACATGCTGTCCGGCGGCATGCGGATGCGGGTGTCGCTGGCCCGCTCGCTGACGCTCGATCCCGACCTGTTCCTGTTCGACGAACCGTTCGCCGCACTCGACGAACTGACCCGCGAACGGCTCGGCACCGACCTGACCGAGCTGTTCGCCGTCAAACGCTTTGCCGGCCTGTTCATCACCCACTCGGTCGCCGAGGCGGCGTTCCTGTCCACGCGTGTCCTGGTGATGTCGGGACGGCCGGGATCCATCGTCGACGAGATCGAGGTCCCCTTCGACTATCCCCGGTCGCCCGACCTGCGTTTCGAGCCGGAGTTCGGCGCGATCGCCGGCCGGATCTCCCGCGCACTCCGAGAGGCACATTCATGAGCGCCCCCGACACCGGCACCGAGACCGCCCCGGGCGTGCGAACCCCGAAAACCGGCAAGGCCGGTACACCCGACCCGGGCTCCACCACCGAACTCGCCGTGGCCGCACGCACGGGCCGACGGGGCCGCTCCCGATCGAAGATGGTCGGGATCGCCGCGCCGCTCGTCGTCCTGGGCCTGGTCATCGGCGCGTGGTACCTCGTCAGCTACGCGGTGCTCGATCCCGGCCGTCGATTCCTGATGCCGCCCCCGCACCAGGTCGTCACCGACGGACTGCTGGGCGACTCCGCCCAGGCGATGTGGGAGGCCCTGAGCCGCACGGCCACCGTCGCGTTGACCGGCCTGGCGATCGCCGCGATCATCGGCATCACGTGGGCGGTGATCATGTCGCAGTCACGGCTGATGGAGAACGCCCTCTTCCCGTATGCCGTGGTGCTGCAGTGCGTCCCGATCCTGGCGCTCGTCCCCCTGGTCGGATTCTGGTTCGGATTCGGCTTCAGTGCACGGGTTTTCGTCTGTGTACTGATCTCACTGTTCCCGATCGTCTCCAACACCCTGTTCGGCCTCCGATCGGTCGACCGGCAGATGCGGGATCTCTTCGCCCTGCACCGTCCGAGCCGCGTCACCATCCTGCGCAAGCTGGAGTTCCCCGCCGCCATGCCGGCCATCTTCGCCGGTCTCCGCATCTCGGCGGGCCTGTCGGTGGTCGGCGCCATCGTGGGCGACTTCTTCTTCAAGCAGGGCAATCCCGGCATCGGCATCCTGATCGACAACTACCGGTCGCGACTGCAAGCCGAGGAACTGTTCGCCTCGATCGTGCTCGCCTCACTTCTCGGCGTGGCCGTCTTCTGGTTCTTCGGCTGGCTGGGCAACCGCATCGTCGGACGCTGGTACCAGCGCTGACCTGATCTTCTCTCGCCGGGTGGTTTCGACTCGGCTCCTCGCTTCGCTCGGTGCCGGCTCAACCAGCGGGGGTATCGGCTCCTCGCTGCGCTCGGTGCCGGCTCAACCAGCGGGTGGGTCCCCTGTCGTCGACACCCCATGATCCTCCATTCAACTTCCGGAATCTTTCACCCCGAAAAGGAACTCATCTCATGAACACACCCGTCTGGCGTCGCCTGTCCAAGACCACCGGTGTCGCCGTCGTCGCCGCCGCCCTCGCCTTCACCGCCGCGTGCAGTTCCGGGGAGAGCACCGAATCCTCCGGTTACACGGGGGCGGTCGGCCCGGTCGACCTGAGCGCCAACTGTCCCGACAAGGTCGTCATCCAGACCGACTGGAACCCTGAGGCCGAACACGGCCACCTCTACCAACTCCTCGGCCCCGACCCCACGATCAATGCCGGCAACAAGCGCGTCGTCGGTCCGCTCTTCGACCGCGGCGAATACACCGGCGTCGACATCGAGATCCGGGCCGGCGGACCCGCCATCGGCTTCCAGTCGGTGACCTCGCAGATGTACTCCGACCCGGAGATCCTCCTCGGCTACGTCGACACCGATCAGGCCATCCAGAACTCGAAGGACAACCCGACGACGGCGGTCATGGCACCGCTCGACATCAGTCCGCAGATGATCATGTGGGATCCCGCCACCTACCCGCAGGTCCAAGGGATCGCCGACCTCAAGGCGGCGAACGCGCGCGTCCTGTACTTCGAGGGGGCCACCTACATGGACTACCTGACCGGGTCGGGCGTCCTCTCCCCCGCGCAGGTCGACGGCAGCTACGACGGGTCGCCGGCCAACTTCGTCTCCGACGGCGGCAAGACCGCCCAGCAGGGGTTCGCCAGCTCCGAGCCGCAGGTCTACCAGGAAGAGGTCGAGGGCTGGCAGAAGCCGGTGAAGTACCAGCTGATCCACGAGGTCGGATATCCGATCTACAAGTCGTCGGTAGCGGTTCGCACGGACGCACTGGAGGAGAACGCCGCCTGCCTCGAGCAGCTCGTCCCGGTGCTGCAGCGCGGGTCGGTCGACTACCTGGCGTCGCCGCAGGCGGCGGACGCGGTCATCCTCGACGCCGTCGAGCAGTACGACACGGGGTGGGTGTACTCCCAGCGCAACGCGGACTACGCCCGCCAGACGATGGCCGACCTCGACCTGGTGAGCAACGGCACCGACACGACGATCGGCAACTTCGACACCGCCCGCGTCGCCCGCGTGATGGAGGTGACCGGGCCGATCTTCACCGAGCAGGGCACGCCCGCAGCCGACGGCCTGACGCCCGAGGCGATCGCGACCAACCGCTTCATCGACACCTCGGTGGGCCTGCCGTCATGACCGCTCCGGTGGTCGCGGTCGGTACCGACGAGGGACGCCCCGACTTCGGCCCCGAGGACGTCGATGCGCTGGCCGACGACCTGCTCGCGATCGTCGGCCCGCGTGGCATCAGCTCACTTCCCCGCGCGCTCGAACGCGCGGCCCGCGACGGCTCGGGGATGAGTCCGATCCTGTCGGCGCAGGATCTCGGCCGACCCGATCTCGTGTGCTACCCACGCACGGCCGACGCGGTGCCCCACATCGTCCGCGCGGCGGTCGCCCGCGGCGTACCGATCACCACGCGCGGCAAGGGAACCGGGAACTACGGCCAGGTCATCCCGCGCTTCGGCGGACTCGTCCTCGACATGACGTCGCTGACCGCGATCGGGGACGTCACCGACCGTTCGGTCACCGCCCAGGCGGGCGCGCGGATGATCAACCTGGAACAGACCGCATGGTCGCACGGCAGCCAGCTGTGGATGTACCCGTCGACCGTCCAGTCGACGCTCGGCGGGTTCCTGGCGGGAGGTTCGGCTGGTACCGGCACGATCGTGCACGGCCGCAACCATCAGGGGTTCGTCGACGCACTGGATGTCGTCCATGCGACCGGCGAGGCCGAGGTGGTCCATCTCGAGGGCGACGACGCAACCCCGTTCGTGCACACCTACGGGGTCGCCGGCATCATTGTCGGCGCCACCGTCCGGGTGGAACCGCTGCAGGAATGGCGCTGCGTGTACGCGAGTTTCGGCTCCACACGCGAGGCGTTCGACGCGGCGCTCCGACTGGCGGCGGTCGAACCGAAGCCGCGTCTGCTGTCCGCGGACGGCCCCGTCATCACGGGGGCGCTGCCCGACGACCCCGCGCTCGTCCGCGGTCGCGCCAGCGTGCGCGGGATCATCGACGCCCGGGCATTGGCGGAGACCACCGACCTGGTCGTCGCCGCCGGCGGCCGCGTCGAAGCGGTCCGCGAGGGCATCGCCGAGACGGTCAAGCTGTCGACGCTGTCCTACAACCACCCGACGTGGTGGTTACAGAAGTCGCAGCCGGACAGGTGGTTCCACATGGAGGTACGCGGGGACGCACTCGTCACCCGGCTCGAGGAGGTGGAGAAGGTGTACGAGGGCGGCATGCTGCATCTCGAGGTCGGCCACGAGATGATGTTCGGGATGCTCAACGGGATCTACCGCAGTCCGCAGCAGGTCATCGACGGCGTCGCCGCACTCGAGGATCTCGGGGTCGGCGTCCACTCCCCGCACCAGTGGTACGTCGATCTCGATGCCGAGCGCGTCCGCGCGCTGGCGCACCAGACCGACCCGAAGGGTCTGCTCAATCCCGGAAGGTGGATGTGAACACGGTGACCACCAGGACGACGCGCCCGGCCGCGCATCGGCGTTATGCCGAGCTGACCACCGAACAGATCGGCACCACCCTGTCGCGGGACTCGATTATCGTACTACCCACGGGCGCAATCGAACCGCACGGCCCGCACCTGCCGTTGGCCACCGATCTCATCGTCGCGGAGTCGGTCGCCGAGGCCGTCGTGGACCGCGGTGCCGCCGCGGGGCACGATGTCTGGCTCCTGCCGGCGCTGGGTTACACCAAATCCGACGAGCACTCGCGGCTCCCGGGCACGATCTGGCTGCGGGCGAGCACCCTGTTCGAGACGATCGTCGACATCGGGGCGTCGCTCGCACAGACCCCGGCGCGTCGTGTGCTGTTCCTTAACGCGCACGGCGGCAACTCCGCACTGATCGAGGTCGCCGCGCGCGAACTCCGACGACGGTTCGACCTGCAGACCTTCTTCTCCTCCGGCCCGGGTCACCCCGGTCCCACCGAGCGCGGACTCGGTATCCACGCGGGCTGGGCGGAGACCTCGATGATGCTGCACCTCCGGCCGGATCTCGTGCACATGGACAAGGCGGTCGCGACGGTGGCGGACGCGGTCGCCGACGCCGGGCACGTCGGTTTCGCCGGCACCGTCCGATTCGGTTGGCTGTCCACCGATTTCGCCGAGTCGGGGGTGATCGGCGACCCCACTGGAGCCGACGCCTCGATCGGCGCGAAGCTTTTCGACGAGCGCGTCGAGGACCTGGTCGCCGCGCTGCCGGAGATCGCCACCTTCGACCCGGGCCGGGTGGCGCGTTGATCACCAGCGGTACCGGGTTCGGAACCGATTGCGCGAGCGCGGATCAGCTCTCGGTCCACCCGATGACGCTGCTGCGGAACTGGCTTCCCCCGTCGGACGAGCCACGGCCGTTGATGGCACTGGCGACGTGCGGCCCCGACGGTTATCCCCGGGTCCGACACGTGCTGATCACCGAGGCCGACGACACCGCGGTCTACTTCCACACCGACAGCCGGTCGGCCAAGGTGGCCGAACTCGCCGACAACCCCCGGGCCTCGATCGCGATCGCCTGGCCCGCCGTCGGCCGTCAGGTCGTCGCGCACGGTGACGTCCGGCGAGCGCCGGACGACGAACTGTCCGAGGCCTACTCGCGCCGTTCCCGGTATCTGCAACTCCTGGCGTGGCTGAACGACGACGACCTCGCCGCAATGCCACCCGAGGAGCGGCGTCGGCGATGGTCCGACTACGACTCGGCCCACCCGCGACTGACCGCACCGCCCACCTGGACCGGGTACGCCGTCGACTTGCGGGAGATCACCTTCTGGCGCGGCGACCCGGACGGGCCGTCGCAGCGAGTACGGTTCAGCAGCAACGGAAATCATTGGAATTCGGAGGTTCTACCGGGATGACCGGCACTTACCACAACGCCCTCGTACTGCCGGTCAGCGGCGATAGGCCCTGGTTCTGGGGATGGCTGTCGGTGGGCGAGGACGACCGGATCTCCGGGATGGGCGAGGGCTCACCGCCGGCCGACGCACCGCTCCCCCGCCACGACCTCGACGGCGCCTTCCTCGCACCCGGTTTCGTCTCGGCGCACAGTCACATCTACACCGGTGGGATGCGCGGGGTGGCGTCCAACAGCCCACTCTATGAATGGGTCACGCTCAACAGCACGATGCTGCTCGGCGCCGATGCGCAGGACCTGTACTGGATGACGCTGGCCGGCGGGCTCGATCACCTGTCCTCGGGGATCACCTCCGTGTACAACTTCACCCAGTCGCGCGTCCTGGCACTCTTCGACTACGAGGAGTCCGTCCTCAAGGCGGCTCGGGTGCATTCTCCGGAGTTCGTCACCGCACAGGTGGACGGCCTGGCGGCCACCGGGATCCGATTCGTCACCAGTGTGCGACTCGACGACGAGCAACTCGGCGAGGACGCCGCGTTCGCCGGTTTCGACGAGGTGATGACCCACCTGACGACCGTCGACCGCGACCTCGATCTGGGTGGTTCGGTCTACGGCTCGGTGCAGTGGTCGTCGTCGCAGGCGACCGCCGAACGCGAACGGGCACTGATGGACCGGTACGGGATCACCAATCAGGCGCACTTCGTCGAGACTGCCGAGCAGATCGAGATCCAGCAGTCGAAGTTCGACTGGTATGACGCCGCTGGCGTTCTGGGCCCCGGCTTCGCCTTCGGACACTTCGTGCACCCCACCGAGAACATGGTCGCGCGTGTGCGCGACACCGGTTCGGCGGTGGTGTGGCAGCCGATGTCGAACGGTCGGCTCGGTTCCGGGATCGCCGACATCCCCCGTCTGCTCCGGGATTCGGTGACCGTCGGCGTCGGTGTGGACGACCAGTCGTGCACCGACGTGTCGGACCCGTTCGAGAACATGCGCACCGGTATGTTCCTGCAGCGCGGAAAGCACAGCGACGCCGCTGTTCTCACCCCCGTCGACATGCTCACCCTGCACACGCTCGGGTCGGCATCGGCGATGGGCGTGGCCGACAAGGTCGGTTCGCTGGAGGTCGGGAAGTTCGCGGACCTGCTCGTCGTCGATCCCCGTTCCCCCCACCTCGGCCCCATCTGGGACCCCGTCGCCACCTACGTGCTCGGTTGCGGACTGCGCAACCTACGCGAGGTCGTGGTGGGTGGCCGCACGGTATGGGACCGCGACGTCGCCGATCCGCTGCGCGCACAGGCCGATTCCGAACTCACCGAGCGGATGATCGCGTCAGCGGCGCAGTCGGGGATTCATGCGGTCCGCCCACCCTTCGACGTGTCCCACTGACGCTGCCGTTGACAACGGCGCCATGCAGGTGGCACCATCCCACGGTCATAGGAATCACCTGATTCCTGTAACGTGCGATGTCAGACGTCGAGACGAGGTACAGCCATGTCGGAACCCGACCGATCAGAGTTGCTGGAGCGGTCCGCCGACGGAGACGTAGGCTATTTCGGCCCCGACTCGTGGTCGTGGAAAGTCTTCCTGCACCCTGCGACGCAGGTCATGATCGCCCAGATCACCAACGCACTGGAATCTCCACACATCGTCTTTCAGCATGTTCTCGCTGAGCACGATCCCGTGTTCGGCGCCCCGTCGCGAACCGCTCGAGTCCCCGATGGACCCCAGGTCACCTTCTTCGAGCGGGTACTGCGGACGGTCAGCGTTCCCGCTCCGATTCTCTTCGGATCGAAGAGCCAGGCCGACCTGGCCGCACGCAAACTGTTCAACTATCACCGACCGATGCGCGGGACGATTGCCGGCAGCAGCGAGAGTTATGCCGCCACAGACGAGTCGAGCATGCTCTTCGCTGCGGTCACGATCGTCCACGCAGCAATGCTCGCGTATGAGAACTTCGCTTACCAGGATGGGCGACGCGTTCGGCGTCTCACGGAAGAGGAGATGTGCGAATACCTTTCCGAGGGAGCCCAGATCGCTGTTCTCATGGGTGTACCCCGCGACGCCTTCCCGACCAGCCCGGACCAGCTCGATGACTACTACGACTCGGTCGCAGACCAGTTCCGGACCAAGCAGGGTTGGTCTGCGGACCGGTTGCGCGCCATCCGACTGCTGACAACACTCGGCAACGGCCGTCGTCCGCGGCACGTCGCGGTCGACCTGGTGCTGGGACTGTCCGAACTGATGTGTCTGGCCGTTCTCCCCGAGGTGTTCCGACGCGGCAACGGCGTGCCGAAGATCGCCGATCCGCTTCTCCGTCTCATGTACGTTGCCGTGCAACCCCTTTTCCGACGCCTCGGCAGCAGCGCATCGCTCACCACGAAGGTGCATGATCTGTATCGTCGCGACGACCCGTTGACCTCCCAGCTCCTCGACAACGCTCTGCGACTCACTGCGTCGCACACGGAGCCGCAATCGTTCCCGTTCGCGTCGACGCAGCTCACCCGGCACGCCGACGGTCGCACCTTCGGCGAATACTCTGCGGTACAACAAGTCTTCGACGAGCTACCCGCCGTCGAGGCCGGCGAGTTGCGGGGACGGTGGCGCGGTACCGAGATCCTCACGAAGCACAGGCTGGATGGGTCCCTGGAGCGGATCGGCTGGTACGGCAAGCACTTCGACGGCGAGGGCAATGCCCTGCCGATCCTGATCCAGACCCAGTCCGGGCGAATTCACCCCTTGAACCCGGCATTGATACCCACCCCACTGTTCCTTCGACCACCGAAACTCCCGCAGCGGGTCGACCGGTTGCTGCGTCGGGTTCTGAACGCCACGGTCCCGATCACGCCCGCCGACCGCCCAGCCGCGTCCGTGCGCATGATGGACTACCGCGGAGAGCAAACCGCCGCCATGATCTACGACAAGCAACCGGTCATCGACCTGTTCAAGTCAGCCGGGCCGAACGTGGTGCTGGGCGCCATGCAGTCGCGTGCGGAGGACCGCCCACACTTCTTCCTACTCGAGAAGGACGACGACGCGCGGAGCCCGATCTCCGTGCACTGACCCCGTCGACTCATTCGGGCGCCGCGCCGCGCAGTCCCGCCGATTCAGCCAGGGCACAGACGATCTCGACCGCGGCGTCCGCAAGTTCGTCGCGATCGACAGCCAACCGGCCGTCGGCGAAGTCGAGGTAGAGCGCGACAAGTGCACCCGACAGGCCGGTCGCGATGATCGGTAAGCGCCCCGGAGTCGGAACGAGCTCGTCGTCGACCCCCAACAGGCCCATGGTCGTCTCGACGAACAGCCGCGATCGTTTCGCACTGTGTTCACGCAAGACATCGTCGCTCAGCGGCTCACGGAGCAGGATGCGAGCACGGCGCGGATCCTCCTCGAAGAACTCACCGCACGCGCGGCACACCGCGTGGACCGACGCCCGGAAATCGCCGCCGGTCTCGATCGCGGCCACCCGCTCGAGGACTCGAGACTCGACCCGGTCGTATATCGACACGAGGAAATCGTCTCGGCCAGAGAAGCTCTCATAGAAGTAGCGTGGACTGAGGCCCGCTTCTCGCACGACCGCCCGCATCGTCACCGCACCGGCACCAGAGGTTCCAAGCAACCTCTCGCCGACGTCCAAGAGCTGGTCGCGCCGCTTCAGAGAACGATCCTGGAGCGTCTGACCTCGCCACCGTTTCTGCGACGAATCACCCACCGTCCGACCCCTCTCCACACTTTCGACCATCGTCCTTGACAGTACTCACCGCAAGAGGAATCATGTGATTCACGTTGGTGCGAGGTTCGACGCGCCGCCTCTACCGGGCGTGTGATTCCACCCCTTCCGCCATTCGGCTCGAGTACACCGAACGCGGAGTTGCGCACTCGCACAACGACAACGAACACCGGTAGCGCCGTCACCAGCGCCGCCACCCCGGACATCGCCGCCACCGCGGCACCGAAGAGAGGACCGACGATGACGTTCAGCGAAGAGATGTTTCAGGAGGCGCTGCGGCAACCCCGCCTCGCACGACCCGCACCCGAGTACCTCGATTCGAACCGGGGCGAACCCATCCGCGTTTTCTCGGAAGAGGAACTCCAGGCCACGACCCGCGAGTGGTTCACGATGTGGGAGGCGAAGCTCGATCTGTACAGCAAAGCGTTCGATCGGGACTTCTCGTGGCTGATGACGTGGGCGAAGAAGTACTGGTGGAGCTTCCTCGTCCGCGACATGAGTCTGAACGACGAATTATACGCAGCCGACATGACATACACCGATGTGACGACCTTCGGCCGGACCATCGTCGGGATCGACGACTTCGTCACCTACAACTTCGCATTCTTCGAAGCGATCCCCGACTGGCGTTATGACCCGATTCCCGATCAGGTGTACGTGGACGTGACACCGGAGGGAACCGTCCGCACCATGATCCGGTACATGGGAAGCGGACATTTCGACGGATCGCTGCGTCTCTACCCGTACGACGACACGGCCCCGGTCATCCACGGCAACGGCCGGTTCGTTCAGTGCCCGGCCGTGGATCGCTATCACTTCAACAAGGACGGCCTCCTCCAAGAGGGGGAGACGCTCTACGACCTGCTCGATGCGCTTCAGCGCACGAGGATTCTGCCACGCGACGACAGTTGGCAGTTCCGCACCCTGTTCGCGGCATCGAAGGTCCCAGCGGTCCTACGGCAAGCACAGGTGAAGCTGGGCCGCGCGTCCTGAGGCGCACTGTGACGGCGCGACATCGCCACGGTCGGGGGGTCAGGACCCGAGGAGCGTCGACGACCAGCGGTCGGTGTAGTCGGCGATCCGTGAATCGGTGGTGTAGGTCGAGTCGATCAGGTACAGACCGGGTGCCGGGCACACCGCTCCGAGCTCCACCAGGACCGGTTTGAGCAGCAGATCGGGCGCCATCGCGTGCGCGGGGCCCGCCCCGAGCATCAGCGGGACGGCGACGACATCGCGCAGGCCCTCGGCCGTGGCGAACTGGTCGAGGAACAGTTTGAGGATGCCGGTATAGGTCGCTTTGAAAGTCGGGCTCGCCACCACGACGAGATCCGACGAGGCGACGACGTCGACCGCGGCCTGGACCGCGGCGTCACCCCATCCGAGCAGACCCGGCCCGAGTTCGATCACGTCGACGACGTGGTCGGGATCGGTCCCGGTCAGTGCCCGCGCCAACTGCCGGGCGGCGTCGAGCGTGCGCGAACCGGGCTTCGGGTTCCCGGCGACAACAGTGGTGGTCATGGTCCGCCTCTCGAGTATGGGTCCCGGCTATCGTGCCGCAGCAGGAGCGGGCACACCCGCCCGACGCCGCAGTATCGTCACTGCCGCGGTGGTCACGACCAGCGCGACGATCGTCCCGATCGCGACGCCGACGACCGCCGTCGTCGCGGCCTCGGCGGCCACGATGATCCCGACGAGCGCCCAGATCAGCGTGAGCGGGTACGCGACGAGCACCGACCCGACGGCGGCGGTCACGGCGAGGCCGAGCAGGGCGCATGCGAGCAGGATGGTCAGCTGCCATCCCAGGGACCGAGGGTCGGCGAGGTCGGCACCGATCGCCGCAGCCCAGTTCTGGAAGACCGCCGCGGTGGCCCAGGCCGCATAGACACCGACGAGGATGCGGGTCAGGACGATGAGCCACCGGGGCGCCGCGTCGTCGGCCGGTCTCGCGGCGATGCGGGCGGCGTCGAGCAGGACCACCGTCATGACCGTCAGCACGATCGGTGTCACCCACGTCCACTCCGCTGCCGACACCAGAATCCAGACCGCCGCGCCGGCGAACGCGACTTCGAGGTCGATGAGCAGACGCCGCGGGTCGTCGGTCCCGGTGGCACCTTTCCACACCACGGCAATGGCGAAGACGATCGACAGCAGGTAGATGAGACTCCAGATCGAGAACGTGTAGCCCGCCGGGGTGATCAACAGGTCAGTGGTCGACTCGTTGGGCGAGGCGCCGAAGCCGGAGAACGGGACCACGGGCGCGACCACCTGCGCGACCGCCAGGAACACGGCAAGCCAGGTGATCGGACCGGAGACGCGTGTGGGTGTCATGTGATCCAAGGTAGGCACCAGTGTCCGGTTTGCGTCGCGAACTCTATTGAGGTTGCGAGCGAGACACCCCCGCCGCCTAGCGCCCGAAGCTTGCGGCGGGACGTCTCCCCGCTCCTGAGGAGCGCCCTGAGCTTGCGGAGGCCCGGGCCCACTGCTCCCATGGAGCGTCGGGTATACGCCATTGCTCGTTACAGCATCCCGTTGAGCAGAAGGAGGTTTCACACTGTGGAGTTGTCAAGGATCGTGTGGCGCCGGGGTCGACGCCGGAGGGTCTGTGGAGTGTTCGCGTGGACTGTCTAGACGAGGGCTTCGTCGAGTCGCATGGTGCGCCGGTTGTAGGCGGGTCGAGGTAGGCGTTTCGGGTCGATGTCGGCGGGCGGAATCAGCCAGGGGTGCCGGTCGGGACCCATCACCACCTGCCAGCCATGGTGATGGACCTGGGTGTGACAGCGCTGGCACAACAGGCACCCGTTGTCCAGATCGGTCGGACCGCCATCGGCCCAGTGGACGAGGTGGTGCACTTGGGTATGTGCTGCGGGGGCACCGCATTTCACGCAACACTGATCGCGCACGACGATCGCCTGCCGCAGATGGTGCGGGAACAGACGTTTCGTAGTGCCCATCCGCAACGGCACCCCTTCGTTGTCAAGGACGATCTCGGCCACCCCACCATCACACGACAGCGGCCGCGCCGTCGACTCTGACACCGCACCCATCCACGGCAGCCGAGCCGGACCAACCCCATCGGCAGGAATGGTCACCAGCAGTTGGGTGCGTGGTGCTCCGGCGGTGGTCATCGCCGCGCCGATCGCAGCTTGATCCAACAACAGTTCCAGTGCATCTGCACGGCGCTCGGCCACGCCTCGACGGTCGGCAGCGCCGTCGGGTTCGGGACGCGGACAGGACCGTTCGTCGATCATCGACACGAACTTCTCCCCGATCACCGCGGTCACATCTGCGGTGATCGCGACCCGACCCTCCTCGGTGATGTGGGTGTGCACGGTGTTCAGCGACGCATCATCGGCCGCCGGCAAGGCGGCGGGGTCGGTGTCGGCGACCCGAATGGCGATCCCGCGGGCGTGGTTGTCGATCTGGGCAGGGGTGGCACCGGAGAACGCCTGCGCGAGCAACTCGCTCTCGAACGTTGACCGGTCGTCGTCGGACAACGCTGACGCCGAACGCTTGTCCACCAGAGTGATCCCACGGATCACCGCGTCGACACACTCAGCAGACAGATAGTCCTCGGCAGCGCAGTCGGCAACCTTCGGCACCAACCCCAACCCGCCGGCGATACGCACATGACGGTGCGCGGCCGCGGGTGGCATGCCCATCTCGATCAACACGTTTCGCGTCGTCGACCCCGCCCGTACCGCGGCACCCGTGGCATCGAAAAGTGCTGTATGCACGGCGATCTGGTGATCGAGCACGTTGCGCAGCATCCGTAGTTCGTCGAGTCGTTCGTGCAGAGCACGGCCACTGCCGTCGTCGGGTGGTGACGGCAGTGAGATGAGGGTGTCGCGGAGTTCGATGATCGAGGGCATGACACCAAGCTACTCGCAATCACGTTCGACGACGAAGTTTCTCCACAGCCCTCATTGTCATCGAATCCTGTTGCACAGCAGTCGCTGTCACTCGTGCCCCAGCGGTGAACCGTGGTGGACTGTGGTGAACAGAAGCCCCATCAGTCCCACACGTTTGGTCAGAGCCGGTGCGCCCGAGTCACTCATGACCCGTTCCCCGAGGAGCGAGCTTGCGAGCGTCAATGCCTGCTCCCTGAGAAGCCGCCATCACACCTGCGGTACTGCGGACTTTCGGATCGGGGCGCGGAAAGGTTCGTCGAACGACCAGACCGATGGCGACGGCCGCGACCGCGGCGTAGACGACGCCGGTGACGATGGCGCCACCGAGGGTCCCGACTGCCTGGCCGGCGACACCGTCGAGCACCACCATCACACCCGCACCGCTGTAGGCGAAGGCGGAGAACCGCGACGCCACACGACCTTGCTCGACGGCGCCGAGACCGCGGGTGACAGCGGCGAGCGCCACTCGGTACCCCCCCGGCCTGACCGATCCCGCCGACGACCGTACCCAGGACGATCACGTCGAGCCGGCCGAGGACGAGACCCACCACCGCCGTCGACCATCCGACGACCAGGAGCACGCCGACCGCCGGTAGCGTCGTCACGAGCCGCACCCCCACGCCGGCGAGACTCGCGACCATCGAGACCAACAGACATGCGCCACCGACACATTGGGCCACGAGGAGCGAGTCGCTCGCTCCGGTGGCGAGGATCGCGGCGGGCATCGCGCCCACCGCGAGCGTCCCGATCGCCCACGCCAGCGCGCCGACCAGATAGGCACCGGGATCTCGACGACGCGTACCCGCAACGTCGAGGTCGCCGTTGTGGACGTCGAGGTCGCCGGTGTGAGCGTGTGTCGACTGCGGCGCTGAGGCATCGTCCGTCGACGAATCATTGTCATACGCAAGCAAACCGGGAGCCAGACGCAGACCGACGAGCAAGACGATCAGGCATACCGCGGTCGCCGCGGCGTGGATCGCGTACACCGTGACCAGCTGCCAGGGCAGGAACACGGCTATCGCGATGGCCGCGACCAGCCCGCTTCCGGCGCCGATGAGCGAACCGGAGGCGATGAACGCACGACCCCGTTCGCCGCGGGCGGCCACCATGATCGCCGCGGCGGCGCCCGTGCTCAGGCCCACCGACGCCCCGGTGAGGAACCGTCCCGGGAACAGCAGCACGTCGACCGATGCGCCGACGATCTGCAGGAGGTCGCCGACGATCGCCGCGAGGAGAGCGAGCGGTAACACCGTGCGGCTGTGCCGGATGAGCGGGCCGCGAGCCGAGATCAACAGGATGATGATCAGGGCGATGAAGTAGGTGGCGAACAGCACCGACGCCGCGGCGGGCCCGAACTCATGGGTGKCCATGTATCCCGGGAGCAGTGGCGTCATCGCATTCGAGCCGCAGATGGCGAGAATGAACCCGACCCCGGAAGCGCCTGTGAGCACACGGATTCCACGGTCGGATCTCAGAGCGACTGCCATGGGGAGAACTCAAACCGACGTCTGTGACCATCGGGCAACCCCGTCGTGGCCGTCGTATTGCGCACCTCGTCGCCCCGACGCCGAGGCGCTGACCTGCCACGTTCTGGCGGGTGACGACGATGGCGCCGGTCGCGCCGGAAACTCAGCCCACGGGGCGAAGGTCCGGAGTCGCCCCCGGACGGGGTCCCCAATACCTCTCGACCCAACTGCCCGACCCGGCCGGTTCATCGGTCTCGGTGATGTCCCAGTCCACGAACTCGTGTAGATCGCCCGCCATCTCGGCGATGACGTCGCGCAGTTCGAGGGGCTCCAGCCAGCGCGGCGGGATGGCCTCGACCCCGTCGCGCGCACCCAGCAGGTTGCCTGCGATCGCGCCGGTGGAGTCCGAGTCGCCGTCGTGATTGACCGCGATGATCACCGCGTCCTCGAGGTCGTCGGCCACCAGCGCGGAGTAGACGGCGATCGCGAGCGCCTCCTCTCCGACCCAGCCCCCGCCGAGGCGCGTGATCGCCGACTCGTGGGACAGGCCCGAACCGGCGAGGACTTCCGCGGCCTCCAGTGCGGCAAGGGTCTCCTCGTGACCGGCCCGATCCCGGAGGATGCCCTTCGCCGTCGCCAGCGCCTCCGGCAGGCCGGCTCCGTCGATCAGCTCGCGGACCGCGACCGCGAGAACGCCGGCGGGAAGCGAACCGGAGGGATGGCCGTGGGTGAGCGCCGCGAGTGTGGTCGCGAGGTCGAAAGTGCCTGCGGCAGACCAGTCCGCGCGGGCCGCGAACAAACCGACCGGCGCCACCCGCATGACACCTCCGCAGCCCTTGCTGTCGTTGTCGGCCGGGACGCCCGGACGAGTGGTCACCCGGAGCGCCTCGAGACAGGTGGTGCCGGGTGCCCGTCGGCTGTGCAACTGCTGGTGCCCTGCCAGCCAGCTGGACCGTTCGGTCGTCGCCAGCACGCCGTGCCGCGGATGGCCGCCCTGCGTGATGAACCACCGCAGGTATGCGCGGGCCGTCGTGGCCGCGTAGCAGGAGATGCCTCCCGCGCAGTCGCGGGCCCAGGCGCGCAGCAGACCCTCCGCAGTGAACAGCGTCATCTGGGTGTCGTCGGTGATGGTGCCGAGGCCGCCGTACGCCTCGGAGTAGGAGGTGATGCCCGCGGGTCCGAACCTCTCCAGGATCGCGTCCCGAGTCGAGAACTCGACTGCCCCGCCCAGCGCGTCGCCGGCAGCACCGGCGAGCAGACATCCGGTGAACCGATCCATGTTCGCCCCCTGTGCTTTCCCCGGCGTTCATCCATGGTCACACGGTTGCGCCGACTCTGCTGGACAGCGGACCGCGAACGGGTACTTTCAGAGGACCTCGAGACGAAGGGGCTCCGATCGTGCTCTCCCTCATCCCCGGTTCACAGCGTCGCAGCCTGGACGAGATCGTCGAGCGCCTCGACTTCTCCGTCGGCGACCGCACCGCCAAACGCAGCGCCTTCTGGTTGATGCTCACGCTGTCCGGCGTCATCGCGGTCTCGGGAGTCGTCGCCGACAGCACGGCGACCGTCATCGGGGCGATGATCGTCGCGCCGCTGTCGACACCGATCCTCGGCATCGGACTCGGAATCGCCACCGGCCGTGGTCGACTCATGCTCGCGAGTGTCGGTTACGTGATCGCCGGGGTCATCCTGGTGACGATCCTGGGCGTCGTGTTCGCTCAGTTGCTACCCAATCCGACGAACGTGCTCTCCAACTCACAGGTGCTGGGCCGGACGTCACCGACGCTCGTCGACCTCCTGGCCGCCCTCGCCACCGGCCTCGTCGGCGCGATCGCCATCACCCGTCGCGACGTCGGTGATGTGCTGCCCGGCGTGGCCATCGCCATCTCCCTGGTGCCGCCACTCGGGGTCGTCGGCGTCTGCCTCGGGTCGGGAGCCCCGTCGCTCGCACTGGGCGCCTTCGTGCTGTTCGCGTCGAACGTGGTCGCGATGATCATCACGAGCCTCGTCGTGTTGACGATCGCAGGCTATGGCCGAGAGGCCGCCGATCTCGCCGGTGCGGAACATCCGAGGGCCCCTCGACGCCGGGCCTACGCGGCACTGGCCGTAGCTCTTGTCGTCGTCACCGTCCCGATGGTCGCGAACTCGCTCTCGTCACTGTGGTCCCGGCAGATCGCGACCGCGGCGGAGTCGTGGCTCGGATCGGGCGGGAACGACTCGTCCGAGGTCACCGGTGTCAGCTGGACCGGCAGTACGGTCACCGTCAGTGTGCTCGCCCCACAGGACCTGCCGCCGATCGACGAGCTCCAGACGACGGTCGACGAGTTGGTCCCCTGGGACCCCGAGGTCGTCGTCGTCCACACCGTCGGCGAGCGGTCGGGTGTCAACTGAGCGTGCCGAACCCCGGCGAGGCATCCGCGCTTCTGACAGAGTGGTACGTACGCATAGCTCACCGAGAACGTCACCGTACGCACTCAACCGAGAATCGACGAGGTCAAGCACATGGCTCTCTCTCGAGACGCATCCCCTGCTGTGGCACAGGCGAATTCGTCCGCCCACGATCACCTCCCGTTCCAGGACACCCGCGACCTGGACGCCGCCACGCGCGGACTCGTCGCCGAACTCGATCCCCCCGCCATCGCCGGCCAGGACGGGAAGCCGGTGTGGGATTGCGATGAATTCTCCTTCCTCGCCGACGAGGCGCCTGCCACCGCCCACCCCAGCTTGTGGCGGCAGTCGGGTCTCGTTGCCCGACAAGGCCTCTTCGAGGTGACCGATCGGATCTACCAGATCCGCGGCCTGGACCTGTCGAACATGACCGTCGTCGAGGGCGACACCGGCGTCATCGTCATCGACCCACTGATCTCGCAGGAGACCGCGGCCGCCGGCCTGCGCCTCTATCGGGAGCATCGTGGTGATCGGCCGGTGACCGCGGTCATCTACACCCATTCGCACATCGACCATTTCGGCGGCGTCAAGGGAGTCACCACCCAAGAGGCCGTCGACGCCGGCGAGTGCCAGGTCATCGCGCCGGCAGGCATGGTCGAGCACGCGGTCGCCGAGAACGTCTACGCCGGAACCGCTATGGGGAGACGAGCCGCCTACATGTACGGCGCCGCGCTGCCCAGGGGCCCGCGCGGTGCGATCGGCGCGGGCCTCGGCCAGTCCACGTCAACCGGAACAGCGACGCTGATCCTGCCGACCCTCGACGTCACCACCACCGGGCAGACCGAGACCGTCGACGGCGTCACCATCCAATTCCAGTTGACCCCCGGCACCGAGGCACCCGCCGAGATGAACTTCTACTTCCCACAGATGCGCGCCCTCTGTATGGCCGAGAACGCGACCCGCACCCTGCACAACCTGCTCACCTTGCGCGGTGCACTGGTCCGTGATCCGCACGTGTGGTCGCGCTACCTGACCGAGGCGATCAACGATTTCGCGGCGCGCTCCGACGTGCTCTTCGCGTCGCATCACTGGCCCACCTGGGGCACCGCGGAGCTCACGGAGTTCCTGTCCCTCCAGCGCGACCTCTACGGATACCTCCACGATCAGACCCTTCGGCTGCTCAACAAGGGCCGGACCGGTCTCGAGATCGCTGAGGACATCGCGTTACCTCCCGCGCTCGCGAACGCCTGGCACACGCACGGCTACTACGGCTCGGTGAGCCACAACGTCAAGGCCATCTACCAGCGTTACATGGGATGGTTCGACGGGAATCCGGCGCACCTCTGGGAGCATCCGCCGGTGGAATCGGCCAAACGGCATGTCGAGTTCATGGGCGGTGCGGACGAGGCGGTCCGAAAGGCCCGCCGATCGTTCGACGACGGTGACTTCCGATGGGTCGCCCAGGTCCTGAACTACGTCATCTTCGCCGACCCGACACACGCGGAGGCGCGAAGTCTCCAGGCGGACACGCTCGAGCAACTCGGCTACGGCTCCGAGAACGGCACCTGGCGCAACTTCTATCTCATGGGCGCATACGAGTTGCGCAACGGGCCGGTTGGGACTCCGACCACGGCTGCGGCCGCCGACATCGCGAGTGCCATGTCGGTCGATCAGCTCTTCGACGCCGTCGCCCTGCGAGTCGACGGGCCGGCGGCCTGGGACGCCCACATCGTCCTCGACTGGCACATCACCGACGCCCACCGACGTCACCGATCGGAGTTGCGCAACGGCCTCCTGGTTCATTTCGACGTGGATCAGGCAAGCGCTGACGACCCCGTCGCCGCCACATTCACCCTGACCAAGCAGACCCTGCTGACGCTGCTCCTCGGGCTCGTGGATCTCGGTACGGCCGTCGAAGCGGGCGACGTCGGCGTCGACGGTGATCCGAGTGCATTCGGCGAACTCGCCGGCTACCTGGACGACCCGGATCCCGATTTCGCGATCGTGACACCCTAGGAGACTGCTGAAATAGTCGGCGTCGTTTCGGTGTGGGGTGAGCGGGTTTGCCTGGTGGGCTGGGATCCTGGTGGGTATGCAGGGTGAGCCGGATCGTCAGGGTGAGTTTCTGGATGTGAACTCGGTCGTCGGGCATTTGCTGGCCGAGGGCAGTGTGTTCGCGTTTTTGGCTGCTCATCGCGAGCAGTTGTTCCCTGCGGAGATGTTCGCGGACCTGTTTCCCAGCGGCCGGGGCCGTCCGTCGATCCCGCCGGCCACGATGGCGTCGGTGATCGTGCT
>NZ_LZMP01000027.1:0-51441 GCF_001691435.1 Gordonia sp. UCD-TK1
ACTTGCCGGTACCAGCCGAGAAAGCTGATCTGTCCGGGCCGGCCGCGGCGTTCGTGCGCGCGGCGCGGTCGCTGCTCGACCGACACCGACTCGCCCAACAACAAGCCCGGTCTTTGGCCCGCGAACTCACACGACTGCTGAGCAAGCTGGTACCCACCCTGCTCTCGCGCCCGCAGATCGGGCCGATCACCGCCGCCCGCCTGGTGATCACCGCCGGTGACAACGTCGAGCGGATGGGCACCGAGGCACGGTTCGCCAAACTCGTCGGCGCCGCACCGTTACCGGCATCCTCAGGCAAAACCAGCCGTCACCGACTCAACCGGGGCGGGGACCGGCAAGCCAACAGTGCTCTGCACATGATCGCGGTCGGACGCATGAAATCCCACGCCCCCACCCGCGCCTACGTCGAGCGACGTTCCGCCGAACACAAAACGAAGAAAGACATCCTCCGCTGCCTCAAGCGATACATCGCCCGCGAAGTGTTCCGCGACCTCACCACCGACCTCGGAGCACTTGACAAGCTATAGGACCCTCTCGTCGCTAACGCTCCTCGCACCTCAGGGGGCAATGGTTAGGTCGTTCTTCGGATTCGGAAGGCGGTGATTGGACGCGCCCTCCACAAGCTCCGGGCGCTCCTCAGGGAGCGATAGGACTCGCTTCTTTCGGATCAGGGAGCCGAGGCCTCACAGCACCGCGAAGTCGTCCATCAGCCAGCGACCGTCCTGCTCCACGAGGGTGACCTTGACCCGCGACTGGTACGGGAATCCCTCGGGGAACTCCTGGGCGGTCTGCGGCGACTTCAGGGTCTGGTCCAGGGTGACCAGCACAACGGCCTTGCCGTCGTCGACGGACATGAGGCCCGCATTGTCGGCCGTCGCCGTCGACACCGATTCGGCCTCGGCGGATCCGCGGCGGGCGTCCTGCGAGGACTCGATGTAGGTCTGGGTGAACGCCGGCGTGGAGATCTCCCGGATGCGTCGGTCGAGGTCCGCGTAGTCGGCTGAGTTGTAGGTCGAGATCTCGGCCGCGTACCGCCGGGCGGTCTCGAGGAGGGACGTCGTCGTACCGGCCGACGCGCTCGACTCGGCGCGTTCATCGGCATCCACGTACGCCACGGCGAGCACCGCCGTCGACGCCGCGAGGACGACGACCGCCACGATCAGCGCGATCACCGCCCACGGCCGGCTGCCGACCGTCGAAGTCCAACCGGTCCACCGGCGGGAACCACTCCTACGCGCCGTGGCGGGATCGAGCTTGCGGGGGGTGCGGTCCCAGCCAGGGCGTGGGTCCGCGACCTCGGTCGTGGCGTCGTCGGACCCGTCGGCGTCGTCCGTATCGGCCGGCTCGTCGGCACCCGTGGGCTCGTCAGCCGGGCGTCGGCGCTCGGCCTTGCGGGCTGCTTTCGCCGCCTTCGCCTCGGCCTCGGCGCGGTACTTGTCGCGGTTACTGCGATTGGCCTGCAGGAACTCGTTGCCGTCGAGCGGGGTGACCTGCTCGCCCGTCGGCGATGTCTCCTGGTGAGACTCCGCGTCGACGGACTGTTCGGGCTGGTCGGACGTGGAACGCGACTTCGGCATGCGTTCAATGTAGCGAGACGTTCCCGACGGGTTCGTCTCGCTGCCGGATCACTGCCCGTCGGTCAGAGCGCACCGAGGTCCAGGGACACCCACTGTTTCGGTTCGAGGAACAGCTTGGTCTGGGGACCGTGATCCTTCTCGGCCATCTCCACGTAGGGGTCGACGGCCTGGGGCGGGAGGTAGCGCGCCGCCATCTCCTGCAGGTCGCCGCGGGTGCCCGGAACCATGTCGACCGCATCCCCCGACACGGCCACGTACATCAGCCGCGGCGACACCTCGTCGACCATGAGCGTGAACCGCCCGGCGGTTCGGATGAGCTGCAACTTGCGCGATTCGGTTCCGGTGAGCAGCCAGGGGCGACCGCCCGGCTCGTACTGGTACCACACCGGGACCGTGAGCGGCGCCCGGCCGGGCTCGGCTTCGACCGACAGCGCCGCGACATGGGGTTCGGACAGGAACGCTTCTCGTTCGGATTTCGTGAGTGCCATGATCCGACGGTAGTTCGGACCACCGACATTCTCCTCCGGGTTCGACGACCCGAAGGAGAGCGGTGTGACTACTTCCAGGGTTCGAGAACCTCGGCGGCGCGTTCGGCGAGCACCATCTGGAAGATCGGTCCGAAACTGACCCGGGCCACACCGAGTTCGGCCAGTGCCGCCTTGGTGTTCTTGGTCGGATGACCGATCGCGTTGACCGGCAACGGCAGTTCGCTGGTGAGCCGCTTCTGCGCGGCGTCGTCGTGGAAACCGACCGGGTACAGCACGTCTGCGCCGGCATCGGCAGCCAGCTTCATTCGCTCGATCGCCCGGTCGAGGCGGTCGGATTCGTCGCCGACCTGCTTGACGAACAGGTCGGTGCGCGCGTTGATCACCACGTGGACATCGGTGGCGTCGGACGCCGCCCGCAGCGCACCTACGAAATCGGCGTGCTCCTGTGGCTCGCGAAGGCGTCCGCCCTCGCTGTGCACGGTGTCCTCGATGTTCAGACCGACGGCACCCGCGGCGATCAGGCCGTCGATGAGCGTCTTCGGGTCCTCCCCGTAGCCGGACTCGATGTCGACGGAGATCGGGACGTCGACCGCCGCGGTGATCTGCCGGATGCGGGTAGTCAGTTCCTCGAACGTGATTCCTTCGTTGTCGGGCTTGCCGATCGAGTCCGACACCGGGTGACTGCCGACGGTGAGCGCGGTGAACCCGGCGGAGATCGCGAGGTTCGCCGACCAGGCGTCCCACACCGTGGGCAGGATGACCGGGTTTCCCGGTTGGTGGAGTTCGAGCAGAGTCGTGGCCTTGCCGGCGAGTTCCGTCATGGTCCCTACAACTACGCGAGTTCCCGGTCTCATTCCACCGGCATTGCGCTACTTGCGCCAGAACAAATGGTGCGTCACGCCACTGGTGCTCGGGACGGATTCGTGGTGATACCGGCCCTCGAGCTCCTCGGGTGACTCCCAGAGTTTGAGTCCGGCGCCGATCGTGACGGGTGCGACGGCGATGTGGAGGGTGTCGATGAGGTCGGCGTCGAGGAACTCCCGGACGGTGCTCACGCCGCCGCCGATACGTACGTCCTTGCCGTCCGCCGCGGCCTTCGCCTGCTCGGCGGCCTCGGCCGGGGTCGCGTCCAAGAAGTGAAACGTGGTGTCACTCAGCGTGAACGACGGCCGCACATGGTGCGTCAGTACGAAGACGGGAGTGTGGAACGGCGGCTCATCACCCCACCAGCCCTGCCACTCATGGTCGGTCCACGGTCCGCGCTGATAACCGAACTTGTTGCGGCCCATGATCTCCGCACCGATGTTATGAGCGAAGTCGCGGGTGAAATAGTCGTCGAGGCCGCGGGTGCCACCCGGGTCGGTCCGGTTGGGCCAGCTCGCGGTGGCGCCCGCCCACGACATCAGTTCCCACGGTTCGACGCGATCACCGAAGGGACGCTCGAACGTCTGGTTCTCCCCCGCCCCGACCCCATCTTGTGAGATCGAGAAGTTCTGGACTCTGAGTAGCTGTGGCATGGTTCGGCTTCCTTGTCGGTCGGCACGAGCAATCTATGCGGACAGACTCGGTGTCGCAGCCGAACTCATCGATGCGACTCGGCGCGGAGCACGCCGGACGCCGATCGTACGACGCCGGGTCAGGCGAGCGCCTGCGCGATGACCTCCGCGACGGGGGTCGACGACCGGCCGATGAGCGACTGGAGGTCGCCGGAGTCGGTGTCCAGCTCACCGCGGCTGATCCCGGCATCTGCGCCGGCCAGCATCGCGGCGACCGGTTCCGGCAGACCCGCGCTGACGAGAGCGGCCTGGTAGTCGGCTTCGGAGAGGTCGCGGTACTGGACGGTCGCACCCGATGCCACACCGATCGCTCGGGCGAATTCGCCGTAGGTCAGCCGCTCGTCACCACCCAACTCGTAGACCTTGCCGGCCTGGTCCGAGTCGGCGGTGAGGACCGCTGCGGCCGCAGCCGCGTAGTCGGCACGAGCGGCGGCAGCGAGTTTTCCCTCACMCGCGGCACCCAGGAGCGTTCCGGTCGCCGCCGCCTGCGGGATGGCGGCCAGGTAGTTCTCCCAGTACCAGCCGTTGCGCAGGATCACGGCGGGCACCGACGACTCGTTCAGTCGAGCTTCGGTGGCGACGTGCTCGGGAGCCAGACTCAGACCGCTCGTGTCGGCGTGCAGCAGGCTGGTGTAGGCGATCAGTTCGACGGAGTTGGCCTCCGCCGCCTCGATCACGTTGGTGTGCTGGGCAACACGTTGCCCGACCGCCGAACCCGAGACCAGCAGCAACTTGTCGACGCCGACGAGGGCGTCGACAAGTGATGCCGGATCGTCATAGTCGGCGACACGGACCGAAACGCCGTGCGACACGAGCTTCGAGGCCTTCGACTCGTCGCGGACTATCGCCACCACGTCGGCGGCGGCGATGCCCCGGGCGAGTAGTTCGTCGATTACGAGTCCGCCGAGCTGTCCCGTCGCGCCGGTCACTGCTGTGGTCATCTGATTCCTCATCTCTGTCGGTTGGACGACTCCCAGTATGCACTTACTTTTCGTAAGTGCAATACGAACTGTTAGCAAGGTCTCGTCGATTCGGCTACCGTTGAGCACGTGACCGAGATCAGCGACGAGTCCCTCGAGGCGGACGTTTTCGCCCGGGACTGCTCGTCCCGGACCACACTGCAGACCGTTACCGGACGCTGGGGCAGCCTCGTGCTGATCGCGTTGGGGGAGAGCAACTATCGATTCAGCGCGCTGCGGCGACGCGTCGACGGCGTGAGCGAACGGATGCTCTCGCAGACCCTGCAGAGCCTCGAACGCGACGGCATGATCGTGCGCACCGTCCTCGAAGCCATCCCGCCGAAGGTCGAGTACCACCTCACTCCGCTCGGCAGGCAGGTCGCCGACCAGTTGAGCGGCCTGATCGAACTCGTGCAGGACAACATGCCGACCGTCCGCGACGCCCAGGCCGACTACGACGAGCGACGCGGGGGCGACTGAAACCACTCTCGTCGGGTACACGTGGAGACGTAGGAGTCCGACGACGAGAGGAGCGTCCCGATGACGTCACCGGAAGCCGACCTGCCGGTCGAGGCCAACGAGGCCGATGCACTCGAGCAGGCCCAGACGGCAGCGCCCGATCCCGCTGAAGGTGTCAACCCCAGCGTGCCGTTCGAGGCCGACGACGCCGACGCCGCCGAACAGGCCACCGAGGTCGAGATCGACCCCGAGGACTACCCCCGGGAGTAGCGCAGCGGGCGGCCTGGCCGCCGCATGCGGCTGACCGCCCGTTTTGTCGTCCGACATGACCATGCGCTAAAGTCTGTCCTCGGTCCTGATGACGCGCTCCACGAGCGCCGAGCAGGTCCGAGGCAGTCCCCCATAGCTCAATTGGCAGAGCATTCGACTGTTAATCGAACGGTTACTGGTTCGAGTCCAGTTGGGGGAGCAAGAGGCCCGTCACCCGCGTCGGCAGGTGACGGGTTTTCTCGTCTTCGGCAGTCGTGCCGGTCCGCATTCATATGACCGTCGACCGTGCGGTAATGTCCAGCAGCGGGCTCTCGGGCCCACGGGGCGGTAGCTCAGTCGGTTAGAGCCGCGGACTCATAATCCGTAGGTCGCGGGTTCGAGCCCCGCCCGCCCCACGCACGAAAAGCGTTGTAGCACAGAGCGAGAGCAAACAATCCCCCGGCCGGGCCCGCAGCGCTCACTCACCCACTGTGGGTGGCACATCGGTCGAGTCGGCCATCACCGCAGAGCCACTGAGTGTCTCGTTGGCGCGGCGCTCGACCAGCAGCGGCACGAAGTCGCGCACGTCGGTGCCGTCGAAGTGTCGGTACGCGGCTTCGACCGCATCGGCCACTTCCTCGGGTTTTCTGTCGCCGTACATCCCGATCAGGCGGTGCTGAACCTCGGTGACCTGCCGGCGCTCGTCATTCGCGTCCACGCTCCCACGCTAGGCAGCGACCGGTCGTCTCGCAGTGTGGGAGGCAAACCGTCGTCGACTGTTCAGCTGGAGTTCGTCGCCGGCCGCCAGCACCGGGCTCATCGTTCGACGCGACACCAGTACTCGGTCTCACCGGGAATGGGCGTGAGTCTGACCTCGCCGCCCTCGGGACGGTCGAACAGCCGGACCCCCGCGCCCAGGAACACCGGGACGAAGAACACGAGCACCTCGTCGAGCAGCCCGTGATCGATCATCTGTCGCGCGACGTCGGCGCCGATGACGGTGACGTAGCCGTCGCCGGCCGTCCGGGCGGCGAGGTCGACCGCCTCGTGCAGATCCGAGACGAACGTGAAGCCGTCGACGGGGTCCGCCGGCGGGTTGTGTGTGAGAACGACGGCGGGACCGTCGTATTCGCCGCCGAACGCACCCTCGCGGTCGGTGCCCTTGTTGGGGTCATCGCCGCGGAACGACCGGTTGCCGACCAGCAGTGCGCCGGTGCCGCGCATCAACCGTGCGGCGGCATCGTCCGCTGCAGTGGACGCCGGCTGCCCGTCGGCGGGCACGTCGAAGAATCGGGTCAGCCACGACATGTCGCCACCGGGTCCGGCGATGAACCCGTCGAGTGATGCCGTCGCCGAGAAGATCGTTGTCGCCATGGATTCCTGCCTCCGTCGGTGGCGTGGGGGTACCGACGGGGTAGACCGGGCCGGAGACGGATACTCATCGGCCGCCGGCCCCGCGACCGTCGGCGCGAAGACCTACGCGGGTGTGTCAGCCCGCGTCGACGATCGGGTCGACAGCCTGTTCCAGCAGGCTACGACGATAGGCCTCGAGCGCCACGAGATCACCGAAGACCGCGTTGTAGCCGTCGGGGTCGTCGCTGGGTGCCATCCGGCGCAGACGCGACTTGATGTCGGCGATCTGCGAGCCCACCCACACCTCCTGCAACCGTGCGAGCACGCTGGAGATGTAGCGGGCGATGTTGTCCTCGTCGACCGGCATCGATTCGACGGCGAGTTCGGTCACGAGCGGATCGATGATCGGGTCGTCGACGGCATTGCGCACCGCGTCGACCCAGGCCGCGCCACCCAGACCGGACGACGTCCCGCCGAGCCCGGTCATCGCCTGGCGGATGATCGCGTAGGCCGGCTCGTTGAAGCACTCGACGGGCAGCGAGTCGAAGACCGTGCCGGCGATCGCCGGATACTGCAGCGCCGCCTTCAGCGCTTCCCGCTGCGGCCACAGGCGCGGGTCGTTGGGCTGGGGGCGGGCCGACGTCGGCGCGGCCTCCGCCTCCGGCCGATTACGAGCACCGCGACCGCTCCCCCGACTGCCGGAGTTACTGACGCCCTGCGCCTTTCGAATTCTCGCGCCTTCTTCGCGGACTCTGCCGAGAACCTGGGAGACCTCCTCCCAACCGACCCAACCCGCCAGCTGGCGGGCGTACTCGTCACGCAGCGCGATGTCCTTGATCCGGGCGACCACCGGGACGGTGTCGCGCAACGCGTGGACGCGGCCCTCGGCGGTGTCGAGGTCGTGGCCGGCGAGGAGGGCCTTGATCGCGAACTCGAACATCGGCACCCGACGCGCGACCAGGTCGCGGACGGCGGCGTCGCCCTTCTCCTGCCGGAGTTCGCAGGGGTCCATGCCGTCGGGCGCGATCGCCACGAACGTCTGCCCCGAGATGGACTGTTCGCCCTCGAAGGCCTTAAGCGCGGCTGCTTTTCCGGCATCGTCCCCGTCGAAGGTGTAGATCACCTCGCCGCGGAAGTACGAGTCGTCCATCATCAGCCGCCGGATGAGGGCGAGGTGGTCCTCACCGAATGCGGTGCCACACGAGGCGACCGCGGTGGTGACGCCGGCCAGATGCATCGCCATGACGTCGGTGTAGCCCTCGACGACCACCACCTGATGCCCCTTGGCGATGCTCTTCTTCGCGTGATCGAGACCGAACAGCACCTGAGACTTCTTGTACAGCATGGTCTCCGGCGTGTTCATGTACTTGCCGAGGTTGTCGTCGTCGAACAGTTTGCGGGCGCCGAACCCGATGATGTCCCCGCCGAGGTTGCGGATCGGCCACAGGAGACGGCGATGGAAGCGGTCGATCGGCCCCTTGCGTCCTTGCTTGGACAGACCGGCGGCCTCGAGTTCGCTGAACTCGAAGCCCTGCGAAAGCAGCGCCTTGGTCATCGTGTCCCAGCCGGCAGGTGCGTAACCGCAACCGAATTGGACGGCCGCCACCGCATCGAAGTCGCGTTCCTTGAGGTAGTCGCGCGCGGGCTGCGCCTCGGGTGACTGCAGCGCGGCCGCGTAGAACTTGGCCGCGGCGGCGTTGGCGGCCACCAGTCGCGCGCGGGTGCCGCGGTCCCGCTTGATGGCGGTACCGCCGCCCTCGTAGTTGATCTGGTAGCCGATCCGATCGGCGAGCTGCTCGACCGCCTCGACGAAGCTGATGTGCTCCTGCTTCTGCAGGAAGCTGTACACGTCGCCGCCTTCGCCGCAGCCGAAGCAGTGGAAGTGGCCGTGATTGGGACGGACGTGGAACGACGGCGACTTCTCGTCGTGGAAGGGGCACAGACCCTTGAGGCTGTCGGCACCGGCGCGCCGGAGGGCGACGTAGTCGCCGACGATGTCCTCGATCCTCGTCTGCTCACGGATCGCCGTGATGTCGCGATCGGGAATTCGGCCTGCCACGCGACCAGTGTAGTGACGCCGGTGAGGCCGCCCGGCCGGGTGCTTCGTCGACCATGCGCGGCCTACCCCAGATGCGCCTGGGCCCCCGAATTGTGCTTGTCGGTGCGCTCGAGCCGGCCTTCGGTCATGGACGCGATCTGGTCGACGATGACCCGCATGCGGGCGGCATCGTCGGACGCGGCGTTCCACCACGGCACGAAGATCGGGTCCAGGCCCCCGGGCGCCGCCTCGGCGAACCAGTTCGCGACCCGGTGGATGCGTTCCCGCTGACGACGCTGTGTCGCCTTGTGCCGCTCGTTGGAGAAGATGAAGCGCAGTGCCAGGGTCTTGAGCATCGACACCTCGGCGGCGATGAGTTCCGGCACCTCGAGGTCGGCATCGTAGCGCGAGACCGGCCGGTCGCCGACCACCTCGCGGGTGCCGGTGATCGCGGCCGACGCGAAGCGGCCGATGAACTCACTCGTCAACCGCTTGAGCGCGACATAGGAGTCGAGCGTGCCGTCGAAGACACCCACCGACCGCACGATGTCCATCCGGTGCAGGCGGGCGGCGGCGTCGACGAGGGCCGCGGGATCGAGACCCGGGAATTCCTTGGCGCCGATGTCGGCGAGAGCGCGCTGATCCTGCGGATCGCCGAGGGTCCGCAGGTCGATCCGGCCACCGATGACGCCGTCCTCGAGGTCGTGCACGGAGTACGCCACGTCGTCGGACCAGTCCATGATCTGCGCCTCGACGCACTGTCGGGTCCCGGGCGCGCCTCGGCGAATCCACGCCAGCATGGCGGCATCGTCGTCGTAGGCCCCGAACTTGCCTCCGGGTGTGCGTCGGGTCCACGGATACTTCAGGGTCGCGTCCAGGGACGCACGGGTGAGGTTGAGACCGGCGCTGCGCCCGTCGGCATCGAGCAGCTTGGGCTCGAGCCGCGTCAGGATGCGCAGGTTCTGGGCGTTGCCCTCGAAACCACCGTGCTCCGCCGCCACCTCGTCGAGCGCACGTTCGCCGTTGTGTCCGTAGGGCGGATGACCGATGTCGTGGGCGAGTCCGGCAAGCTCGACGAGGTCGGGTTCGGCGCCGAGACCGATGGCGATCCCCCGGCCGATCTGCCCGACCTCGAGCGAATGCGTGAGCCGGGTACGGGGCGTGTCGCCCTCGCGCGGACCGACGACCTGCGTCTTGTCGGCCAGCCTGCGCAGGGCGGCCGAGTGCAGGACCCGCGCACGGTCCCGCGCGAAGTCGCTTCGATGGTCGGTCCGGGTGCCGGGCAGACTAGCGACCTTGGCGCCCTCGGGCACGAACCGCTCGACGGCCTCGTCGCCGTAGGTTGCCACCGTCGGGAGCACATRCCCGACCGTCTCGGGACCCTGTCGGGTGCTAGTCAAGCACCCAGCCCCGGGCGACGGCGAAGTCGGTGACCCGCTGCCTGATCGCCACGATCTGACGAGCCGTGAGGGCGCCGTCGGCGTCGAGGAGCAGCTCGGTGAGCTCTTCGGTGAACGCGGCGGCATCCAGCGAGCCGCCCCCGCCGCGCGGACGACGACTGCCGCGGTCGTCGTGACGTCCGCGGTCGCCCCGGTCCCCACGATCACGGTCGCGGCCGTGGTGCTCGTCGCGGCGGTGCGCCCGTGCGCCGGCGGTGTCGTCGGCCGGCGCGGCCTCGGTCACCGCGACGTTGACGGCCTTGGAACCGCGGTCGGTCTCCTCGATGTCGAAGGACACCTTGGCACCCGGTTTCAACGAGTTCTCGTCGATGTCGATGTCGTTGATGTGGAGGAACACATCGGCGCCGCCCGATTCCGGCGCCAAGAACCCGAATCCCCGATTCGCGTCGTAATGAACGACTTTCCCGCTGACAGACACGACTCCACTCACTCTCTCGTCGCGCGCACGACGGACCCCATGCCCTACTCCACGCGACAACTCGTCATCGATTGTGACAGACATCCGCAGGTCAGGCGGAATCGTGAACACCCGGCCCGCGCGGCCGGGAGCAGGATCAGGCGCCGAGCAGCTTGCCGCCGAGATACTCGGCGACCTTGTCGAGCGCGACCCGCTCCTGGCTCATGGTGTCCCGTTCGCGCACCGTGACGGCCTGGTCGTCGAGGGTGTCGAAGTCGACCGTCACGCAGAACGGCGTGCCGATCTCGTCCTGCCGGCGGTACCGCTTGCCGATGCCCTGTGCGTCGTCGAACTCGACGTTCCAGTGCTTGCGGAGTTCGGCGGCGAGGTCGCGGGCCTTCGGCGAGAGCTTCTCGTTGCGCGAGAGCGGCAGCACGGCGACCTTGATCGGGGCCAGCCGGCGGTCGAGCCGCAGCACCGTCCGAGTGTCGGTGCCGCCCTTCGCGTTCGGCACCTCCTCCTCGGTGTAGGCGTCACACAGGAAGGCCATCAGCGAGCGGGTCAGGCCGGCCGCCGGCTCGATCACGAACGGTGTGTAGCGCTCACCCGACGCCTGGTCGAAGAACGACAGGTCCTCCCCCGAGTGCTTGCTGTGGGTGGACAGGTCGTAGTCGGTCCGGTTGGCGACACCCTCGAGCTCACCCCACGGGTTGCCGGTGAACCCGAACTTGTACTCCACGTCCACGGTCCGCTTGGAGTAGTGCGACAACTTCTCCTTCGGGTGGTCGTAGAGCCGCAGGTTCTCCGGATCGATGCCCAGGTTGACGTACCAGTCGAAGCGCTGGTCGATCCAGTACTGGTGCCATTCCTCGTCCTCGCCCGGCTTGACGAAGAACTCCATCTCCATCTGCTCGAACTCGCGGGTGCGGAAGATGAAGTTGCCCGGCGTGATCTCGTTGCGGAAGCTCTTGCCGATCTGCGCGATGCCGAACGGCGGCTTCTTGCGCGCGGTGGTCATCACGTTCTTGAAGTTCACGAAGATGCCCTGCGCGGTCTCGGGACGCAGGTAATGCAGACCCTCTTCGTCGTCGACGGGCCCGAGGAACGTCTTCATCAGACCGCTGAAGGCCTTGGGTTCGGTCCAGTTGCCGGGCTGCCCGGTCTCCGGGTCGTTGATGTCGGCCAGACCGTTGGCCGGCGGGTGCCCGTGCTTGGCCTCGTAGGCCTCGATGAGATGGTCGGCGCGGTAGCGCTTGTGGGTGTGCAGCGACTCGACCAGCGGGTCGGTGAACACCTCGACGTGGCCCGAGGCCTCCCACACCTGACGCGGCAGGATGACCGACGAGTCCAGGCCGACGACGTCCTCGCGGCTGATGACCATCGTGCGCCACCACTGCCGCTTGATGTTCTCCTTGAGCTCGACGCCGAGCGGGCCGTAGTCCCACGCCGATTTGGTACCGCCGTAGATCTCACCGCACTGGTACACCAGGCCCCGGCGCTTGGCGAGGTTGACGACGGATTCCACATTGGACTGGGCGGCCACGGTTAACTGCTCTCCACGGGTTGAGGTGTTCGGCTGGGACGGTCGTGCTGACGCTCGGTGCTCGACGTGCATCCACCAGATGCGGGCGGCAACCCGTACAGACTACCGAGCACGTGTGCCGTTTCCCGAAACCACCGGCAACGGTGCACCCGTCGGACCCACATGCACGGACGGGAACTGCCAGAGTGGCAGGGTGATCGTTCGCATACGACGACGCGTCGGCGTCCCCCCATCGGCCCGCGGGCGTCGGCCGGTCCTCGCCTCGGCCGGCCTCGCACTGACACTGGCACTGGCCGTGGGGTGTTCGTCCGAGCAGCCCGCCGAGCCCGAGCGACCCTCGTCGGCGCCGGTGTCGACGCCCTCTCCCGAACCGCCGATCGGCGAGGTCACCCCGGCCGCGCTGGCCGAGGCCGTCACCCTCGACAACGTGATGGCCCACGTTCGCGCGCTGGCCCAGATCGCCGACAACCACGGCGGCAACCGTGCGGCCGGCACGCCCGGATACGACGCCTCGCTGGACTACGTCGCCGGGCTCCTCCGCACGGCGGGCTTCGACGTGACGACGCCGCCCGTCGAGTACGAGCGCTTCGACGCCGGGCCGGTCAGCCTCACCGCCGACGGCCTGAAGGTCGCCACCCGCGTCGTCGAGTATTCGGCCGGAACCGGCGACACCCCGGTCGCCGGGGCCCCGGTCGCCGTCAACGGTCTCGGCTGCGCGAGCACCGACTTTCCGGCCGCGACGCGTGGTGCGATCGCCGTCATCACCCGAGGTACCTGCACCTTCGCCGACAAGGCACGGAATGCGGAGTCGGCCGGCGCGGTCGGGGTCGTCATGGTCAACAACGAACCCGGCCCGCTCACCGGCGCCACCCTGGGGCCGGACGACCGCCCGGGGATCCCGGTCCTCGGCATCGCGGGCGACGACGCCGARCGGGTGCGGTCGGCGCGATCGGTCGCGCTTGCGGTCGAGGCGAAGACCACCGGCATCACCACGCGCAACCTGATCGCCGAGACCCGGACGGGCACCGGCGACGACGTCGTCATGGCCGGGGCACACCTCGACAGCGTCGCCGAGGGACCCGGTATGAACGACAACGCCAGCGGCTCCGCGGCCGTGCTCGAGACGGCTCTACGACTCGGATCGTCACCCCGTGTCCCGCACCGCGTGCGATTCGCGTTCTGGGGCGCGGAGGAGGACGGGCTCGTGGGTTCCACCGAGTACGTCCGGGGACTCGACCCGGCCGCGCGTACAGCGGTGGCCCTCTACCTGAACTTCGACATGCTCGCCTCACCCAACGGCGGGTACTTCACCTACGACGGCGACGACTCCGAGCGTCAGGGAGCCGGTCCCGGCCCGGACGGCTCCGGGGGCATCGAGCGGACCTTCGAGAAGTTCTACGCCGACCGCGGCATCCCCCTCGCCCCCGACGACTTCGACGGCCGCTCCGATTACGGCCCGTTCATCGCGGTGGGCATCCCCTCCGGCGGGGTGTTCACCGGCGCGGAAACCGAGAAGGACGAAGCGCAGGCGGAGATGTGGGGCGGCCGGGCCGGCGAACCCTTCGACCCCGACTATCACACCGCGCGCGACACCCTCGACAACCTGAACACCGACCTGCTGGCCGTCAACTCGGGTGCGGTCGCGTCCGCGGTCGCGACCTACGCGTTGTCGACCGCAGGAGCGGACGGGGTCCCGACGCCGGCCGAGCGCCGACGTGCAGACGAGGGCTGACCAGCGGCGACACCAGTGGCATGGATTGAAAACCATTTCCGATAGAATGGCCGGATCAGTGGCGCGAGCCAGACGAGGAGGAGCGTGATGTCGACGCAACCGTTGGACGGGCCCGGACCGATCGAAGCGGCCGATGCCGCAGCGCGGGAAGCCGCCGCCGACCTCCTGCGCGCCCTCGCCTCCCCCACCCGCGTCGCCATCGTGCTGTCCCTACGGGAGCGGGTGCAATGCGTCCACGAACTCGTCGGGCACCTGGGCTTGAGTCAGCCACTGGTCAGCCAGCACCTGCGCGTGCTCAAGGACGCCGGTGTGGTGCGAGGCCAGCGCAACGGTCGTGAGATCACCTACGAACTCCTCGACGACCACGTCGCGCACATCGTCGGCGATGCGCTGATCCACGCGAACGAGACCACCGACGGCCGCGCCGTGCCGTCCGATGCGTCCCGGGCGGTGAACGAATGAGTGGCGTCGCATCGGGCCCGCAGCCGGTCACCGGCATCCGGTCGACGCGCCAACGCGCTGCGATCGCCGACGCCCTGGCCGGCACCGAGGACTTCTGCTCCGCGCAGGAACTGCACGAGATCCTCAAGGCCCGGGGCGAATCCATCGGCCTGACGACGGTGTACCGCAATCTGCAGGCGCTGAGTCAGGCCGGCCAGATCGATGTCCTGTGGGACGGTTCCGGTGAGACCCGATACCGCCATTGTTCGTCGGGACACCACCACCATCTCGTGTGCCGGGAGTGCGGCACCACCGTCGAGGTCCAGGCCGAACCGGTCGAACGCTGGGCCGCGAAGATCGCCGCCCAGCACGGCTTCTCCGACATCAACCACACCGTCGAGGTCTTCGGGCGCTGCGCGGACTGCCGGACCACCGAGAAGGACTGAGCGGGCGGAACGAGCCCGCCTCCGCTCCCCGATCCGAAAAACCGCAAACTACTGCTCCCTGAGGTGCGAGGAGCGCTAGCGACGAGCCACGAAGGGTCCTGGCGAGACACGTTGCGGCCCTTCGTGGCTCGCTTCGCGCGCACCTCAGGGAGCATAGGTCGCGCTCAACGCCTCAGGGAGCATTGGTCGTGCTCAACGCTTCTCAGTCCTCAGGAAGCGGGATCCGATGTCGCCAGACTCAAGCAGAAGTCGGGCCCACCAGCCGTTCGGCGGCGTCGACACCGGCGGCGAGGACGATGTGCAGGACCGTCAGCAGCGGCACGTCGTCGAGCTGGCTCGCCGGAAACGTGTAGTACTGCAACACATCCGTGGTGACGCCTGCGCGATCGGACCGCCGGAGGCTGCCGAAGCTGAGCTGGGCGGCGCACGCCTCGACGTCGTCCCGGAGTGTCGGGGTGTTGGGCAGGTCCATCGCGACCATCTGCGTCAGGGCCAGCACGTCGAGCCCGTCGGCCAGCGTGAGCACGCGGATGGAGGCACGCGTCGGACCGACCTGCACGACGAGGGAGTCGGCGTCGGGTCGGTCGACGGAACCGAGTTCGGCGACGATCTGCGCGGTCCGGTCGAGGAGCGCGGCGGCGTCGGTCACGACGGCTTCACCCCGCCGAATCGCCGGTCGCGCGAGGCGTATTCGAGGCAGGCCGCCCACAGATCACGCCGATCGAAGTCCGGGAAGAGCTTCTCTTGATAGACCATCTCGGCGTACGCGGACTGCCACAGCAGGAAGTTCGAGATCCGCTGCTCCCCCGACGGACGCAGGAACAGGTCGACGTCGGGCATGTCCGGCTCGTCGAGGTACCGCGCGAAGGTCGACTCCGAGATGCGCTCCGGGTCGATCTCGCCGCGCGCCGCGCGTCGCGCGATCTCCCGTGCGGCGTCGGCGATCTCGGCACGACCGCCGTAGTTGACGCACATCGTGAGCGTCATGACGGTGTTGTCGCGGGTCATCTCCTCGGCGATCTCGAGTTCCCGGATCACGCTGCGCCACAACCGGGGTCGGCGTCCGGCCCAACGCACCCGGACGCCCATCTCGTGCATCTCATCGCGTCGACGGCGGATGACGTCGCGGTTGAAGCCCATGAGGAACTTCACCTCGTCGGGGCTGCGCGACCAGTTCTCGGTGGAGAACGCGTAGGCGGAGAGCCAGCCGACCCCCAATTCGATACAGCCGCAGACGGTGTCCATCAACACGGCCTCGCCGCGCTTGTGCCCCTCGGTGCGCGGGAGCCCGCGGTCGGTGGCCCAGCGCCCGTTCCCGTCCATCACCAGCGCCACGTGCTGGGGCACGAACTCCGCGGGGATCGCCGGGGGCCGGGCACCGCTCGGATGCGGATCGGGGGGACGGACATCCGTCCGGAGGCTCGCGGCCTTGCGTCCCTTCGCCGAACTACCCGGCCGCAACGCCATCGTCGACCCTCCTCACGCCCGTGTCCACACCCGTCTCCATCAGCCTATGAGGGGCGGTGCGTTCGATCAGCGGCAGGGTTCGGAGCTGGCGTTCCAGATGCCACTGCAGATGCGCGGCGGTGAGTCCGCTGGCCTGTCGACGCAGCGACGGCGTGGCGTCGACGACCTCATCCCACCGACCCCGGAACAGGGCTTCCATGAGGTCGAGCACGCCGGGCGAGGGGGTCGCCGATCCGGGTGGCCGGCACGGCAGACAGACGGCGCCGCCGGCGGCGACGTGGAAAGCGCGGTGAGGACCGGGTGTCGCGCACCGCGCGCACTCCTCGAGCGCCGGCATCCAGCCCGCGCTGTACATCGCGCGCAGCAGGTAGGCGTCGAGGATCAGCTCACGCGGCCGGCGGTCGTCGGCCAGCGCGGCCAGCGCCCCGACCGTCAGCCGGTGCAGCTGACGAGTGGGCGCTCGTTCCTCACCCGCGAGCCGTTCCGCGGTCTCGAGGACCGCGCAGGCCGTGGTGTAGCGCCCGTAGTCGGCGACGATGGCGTCGGTGAAGGCGTGCAGGCTGTGCACCTGGGTGACCACGTCGAGGCTGCGGCCGGGATACAGATGTACGTCGATGTGGGCGAAGGGTTCGAGCCGGGCGCCGAACTTGGACCGCGTCCGCCGCACGCCCTTGGCGACCGCGCGCACGAGACCGTGCTCGGCGGTGAGCAGCGTGATGATGCGGTCGGCTTCGCCCAGCTTGTGCTGGCGCAGCACGACGGCCTCATCCCGGTAGAACCTCACCGGGACATTCTCCCATCGGGTACCGACACGACGTGCCCCGACATGCCCGCCGGCTTACCCCGGATCGATGTCGAACGAGGTCAGCGGCCGCAGCAGCGAGCGCTTCTTCTCGACGTGACCACCCATCCTGTCGAGGATCGACGTCAACGCCTCGATGGCCTCGACGATGTAGGGCCCCTTGTTCAGCATCACGCCCTCCGCACGCCGGCTCATCGCGGCGTCGGTGACCTCGGCCCGGGACGGCACGCCCTTCTTGGCCAGTCCGTCGAGCACCTGCGTCGCCCAGATGACCGGCACATGCGCTGCCTCACACAGCCAGAGGATCTCCTCCTGCACTTCGGCGAGCCGGCCGAACCCGACCTCGACGGCCAGGTCGCCGCGAGCGATCATGACCCCGACCGCGTCCCAGCGCATCGCCTCGAGCAGCATCTGCGGGAGCGACTCGAAGGCCGCCCGGGTCTCGATCTTCAGCACGATGCCCACATCGGACGCACCGCGACGGTTCAGTTCGTCGATGAGGTCGGCCACGTCCTCCGGCGACCGAACGAACGAGCAGTTCACCATGTCGGCATGTGCCGCGACGAACTCGAGGTCATCGCGGTCCGACGCGGTGAGCGCCGGGATGTGCAGTGTCGTGTCCGGGAGGTTGATGCCTTTCTCGGCGCGGAGTTTCGTCCCGTCCGGCGCGGCACGCTCGACGTCGACCACGATCTCGCCGTCGACCTTCTCCCGCACTCGCCCGGCGATCTTGCCGTCGTCGAACAACACCCGATGGCCCGCCTCGACGTCGTCGAAGGCGTCCCCGAGCTCGCATCCGATCCGGTGCGGCCCGGTCCGGGTCGCCGGGGTCGGCGTGAGGTCGCGCTGCAACCGGAGCTCGTCACCGGTGCGCACGAGCAGATGCTGACGCTTCTCGGGCAGATCGTCGACGACGATCGGAGCGGCGTCGGCAGAGCCCGACAACCCGATCGGCGTACCCGTCTCGTAGTAGACGGTGCGATCGCATTCGACGTCGATCCCGGCCTCGGACACCGCGACCACCTCGAGTCGCCGTCGGCGACCACGAGCGTCCCGTAGGCGCAACCGGTCTCCTTGCACGACGTCGGCGAGTGCGCGTACCGGGATGACCGCGTCGATGCCGTCGGGCAGGCGTGCGCCGGGATCGAACGGTGCGGCACTGAGCCGCACCCGCGACCGCCGTTCGACGGTGCCGTCGTCGGCGCGGACCGGTTTGACCTTGATCACCTTCGGTCCCGGTTCGAGCGGGCCGGTGCGCAACTTCGGGCCGGCGAGATCCATCGCCACCCGCACCCGGCCGGGTAGAGCACGCACCGACTCGATCATCCGCGCCCACTCGGCCGGGCCGTCGTGTGCGCAGTTCACCCGCGCGACGTCCATTCCGGCGGCACCCATGGCGCGGACGAGGTCGGGGTCGTCGGCGGCCTGGGTCGGCATCGTGACCATCACACGGGTGGCCCGCTCGCCGTGCTCGTCACCGGGTCCGTCGACGATGGCGTCATCGCCGCCACCAGGATGCACGCGCCCGAGGAGCCGGTCGCGATTACGCGTCAGGGTCCGCACCCCGCCCGCGAGGTCACCCCAGATCGGATGCCGGGTGCGACCCTCGGCCAAGGCGTCCACCGTTTCGATCACCGTCTCGATCCACGAATAGACGATCGACTCCATCCGGCCGAGACTCGACAGTCCGTGCGCGGACATCGACTCCTGCAGCGGACGCAGATCGCGGCGTCGCACCGCGACGTAGTGCACGAGGTTGCGGGCGCTGTCCCGGTGCTGGTCGGCGACCGCGGCGATGAGCGAGGCGGCCTGCTCCTCGGCGCGATCGAGGTCGTCCCGCAGTTCGTGCAGGGCCGAGGACAATTCGGGGATCGACATGACGACGGGGTTACCCATTCGGCCACCGTGTCAGACCCAGGTGAACGGTCGGGGCGAGGCGGCGCCGCGCGTGTCAGCCGGCGTTGACGATCTTGTCCAGCTTCGGCGGCAGCGTCATCCCACCCGGGTATCGGTGCCAGCCCTTGCGGTCGTAGAACTTGGTGCCGAGCAGACCGAGGAGCACGCCGACGAGCAAACCGATGAAGCACTGGATGATCGATCGGCCCAACCCCGCCGACAGGTCGGCGTCGAAGTACAGGACCGCACGCACACCGAGGTAGATCACGTGCATCGGCTCGATCGCGGCGATCCACTCGAAGAGGCGCGGACTCGCCTCCAGCGGTAGCGTCCCGCCCGACGACGGCAGGCCGAACACCACGAAGAAGAGCAGATTGAACAGCAGACCGGGGTTGCCGAACACCGCCATCATCGCGCTCGCGCTCACGCCGACGGCGAAGATGCCGAGGACCGAGAGCATCCAGAGCACGAAGCCGTTCGGGATCGACGTCCCGACCATCGCGCCGACGGCGATGAACAGGGTCGAGAGCACCACTGCGACCAGGAACATGATCGTCCACTTCGCCGCGAGCGTCGCCCACCGGCTGATCGCGAGCCGCTCGCGCAGCTGATAGAACGGCCCGTACTCGATGGGGGTCTGGCCGAGCATGCCGTCGACCACGATGCTGACCATCATCGCCCCGGTGAACCCGGCGAGCACGAGCAGCAGGGTCAGGTAGAACGCCGACAATCCGTTGCCCGCACCCTCGGGAAGCGGGGTCGGCTCGGACACCTCGACGGCCACCGGGCTCGCGAGCGCGAGCTGCGCCGCGCCGGTGAAGGTGATGTCGTTGCGCTCGAGCTGGGTACGGACCTGTTCGGTCAGCTGCGCGCCCACCTGCTCGTTGACCCGTTCACGGACCTGATCGGCGAGGGTGGTGGTGATCGACGACGCGAACGCCCCGGAGCCCCGGTTGATGAAGATGTCGATGGTCGGTTTCGCCGGTTCGGCGGTGAGGACCGTCGACCGGCCCAGCGCGACCGCCCGATTCGTGAAATTGGACCCGACGACGATGACGCCGTACACCTTGCCGCTGTTCAATTCGGACAGCGCGGTCGAGCGATCCGTGCGGGTCACGACGATCCCGTTCTGCGCCGCCGAGGAGATGATGCCCTCGGCGACCTGGTCACCGAAGTTCTGCGGCGTGGACTGTCCGTCGGCGTTCTGCACCTCACCGCCCGCGTCCTCCTGCACCAGGGCGACGGGGAAGTCGTGGAGGTGGCGCTGCGGGTCGACGACCGCCGCCATGTACAGCCCGGCCATCAGCGAGAACATCACCGCGACGAGAGCCAACGGTGCCAGCCAGAAACGCGGCGATCCGAGGACGCCGGCGATCGTGCGTCCGGTCGGCTGGTCGGTGTCGGGCGCCTCGTGCGCTCCCCTACCGGAATCGTCTCCCGGTTGTTGTGGCGATTCGTGCGTTCCCATCGGCGTACCTCCCCGCAGGCCGCCCCTGCCGGCGTCAGGCCGTCAGGAACACGCTGCTAGAAACCCAATCGACGCAACTGCTTGGGGTCGCGTTGCCAGTCCTTGGCGACCTTCACGTGCAGATCCAGGTACACCTTGGTGCCCAGCAGCCGCTCGATCTGTGCGCGGGCAACTGTACCGACCTCCTTCAGACGCGCGCCCTTGCGGCCGATGATGATGCCCTTCTGGCTGTCGCGTTCGACGAACAACACGGCGTGGACATCGACCATCGGCGGTAGGTCGGGGTCGCGGTCCTCACGATCGATGACCTCCTCGAGGACGACGGCCAGCGAGTGCGGCAGCTCGTCGTGCACCCCCTCGAGCGCGGCCTCGCGGATGAACTCCGCCATCAGCACCTGTTCGGGTTCGTCGGTGAGTTCGCCGTCCGGGTAGAACGCGGGGCCTTCCTCCATGAGGCTCACGAGCACGTCGGACAGCACGTCGAGCTGCTTGCCCGACTTCGCCGACACCGGAACCACTTCCGAGTCCGGCCCGAGTACCTGCGACAGCGCGAGCAGCTGTTTGGCGACCTGCTCCGGCCCGACCCGGTCGATCTTGGTGACCACCCCGACGATCGTCGTGCGCGGCGCCATCTCGCGGACCTGCGAGATGATCCACCGGTCACCCGGACCGATGGCCTCGTCGGCCGGTATGCAGACTCCGATCACGTCGACCTCGGAGTAGGTGTCGCGGACGAGGTCGTTCAGGCGCTGACCCAGCAGGGTGCGCGGTCGGTGCAGGCCCGGGGTGTCGACGAGGATCAGCTGGGCGTCGGGCCGGTTGACGATCCCGCGGATGGTGTGGCGGGTGGTCTGCGGACGATTCGAGGTGATCGCGATCTTCTCGCCGACCAGGGCATTGGTGAGCGTGGACTTACCGGTGTTGGGCCGGCCCACGAAACAGACGAAGCCCGAACGGAACTCAGGCATCCGCGCGCCCCACCCGATGCTGAGGACGCCCCGCGGTGTCGGTGAGAACCGCGTACGCCTCCGGGCTGAGCTCGTGCAGGGTGTCCAGGCCCGGGTCGTCGGCGTCACCGTTGACGACGACCGCCGCCTCGAAGGAGCGGGCGCCGCTCGAGATCGCCGACGCCACCGCGACCTGGAGTCCGGTGAGGGTCAGCGAGCGTGTCCGCACGTCGGCCCCGGCGTAGGTGCGACCGTCGCCGTCCCGGACCGCCGCGCCCGAGGGCGACTCGGCGCGCGCCAGCGCACCTCGGGCGAGCACCACGAGCTTGCGATCCTCGTCGGAGAGGGTCTCGGTCACTGGTTCATCCTTGCTCTCGACTCGCCTGCGCGCTCCTGGCCGGCGGTGTCCGTGTCCTGGTCGTCGTGGGCGTTGCCCGTGGTGCGCTCGGCACGTCCCTGCGATCGACTCGACTGCCCGCCGTGCTCGTCGCGTCGGGAATCCTCGTCCGCGTCGGGGACCCGGGTGACCAGCACCGTGATGATGCGTTGGCGCCCTTGGCGATTGGGCCCACCCTCGGCCACCAGCTGCAGCCCGTGCGACTCCACCCGGGCGCCGGGCAGTGGCACCCGCCCCAGTTCCAGACCGACGAGTCCGCCGACCGTCTCGACCTCTTCCTCGGCGATCTCGACGCCGAACAGCTCGCCGAGATCCTCCACCGGCAGTCGTGCCGACACCCGGTACGACCCGTCGCCCAGGTCTTCGACCGGTGCGAGCTCGTCGATGTCGTACTCGTCGGTGATCTCGCCGACGATCTCCTCCAGCACGTCCTCGATGGTCACCAGCCCGGCGATGCCGCCGTACTCGTCGACGAGCATCGCCATGTGGTTGCGCTCTCGCTGCATGTCGGCGAGGACCCGGTCCAGTGGCTTGGAGTCGGGGATGAACTCGGCCTCGCGCATCACGTCGACCACGCGGAGGGTCGTGGGATCGATCCGCTGGGCGACCGTGCGCGCCACCAGATCCTTGAGGTACACGATGCCCAGGACGTCGTCGGTGTTCTCCCCGATCACCGGGATCCGCGAATGTCCGGACCGCGTCGCGAGATTCGTGGCCTGCAGCGCGGTCTTGTCGGCCTCGATCCACACCATCTCCGGGCGCGGGACCATCACCTCGCGGGCACTGGTGTCGCCGAGGTCGAAGACCGACTGGATCATCCGGCGCTCGTCGGCCGCGACGACGCCCGAGGCCTCGGCGAGGTCGACGACCTCGCGCAACTCGACCTCGGTGGCGAACGGACCGTTGCGGAACCCGCGACCCGGGGTGAGGGCGTTGCCGATCAGGATCAACAGCCGGGTCAGCGGTTTGAGCAGCACGCCGAGCGCGAACAACAGGTACGACGACGACAGCGCGATCGTGTACGCGTGCTGCCGGCCGAGGGTGCGGGGGCCGACGCCGACGGCGACGTACGAGACGACCGTCATGGCGGCGATGGCCACCGCCAGTCCCCCGCCGACGCCGATCAGCTGCGTCGCGGCGACCGCGACGAGCGCGACCGCCGCGGCCTCGCACACGACTCGGAGCAGCACCACGAGGCCGACATAGGTCGCACGTGCCTCGAGGATGCCCGCCAGGCGGCGCGCACCGGCGCGCCCTTCCCGGACCATGTCGTCGACCCGGGCGTTCGACACCGTCGACACCGCGGTGTCGACGGCCGCGAAGACGCCGCCCACCACGATCAACACGACTGCCGCCACGATGAACCAGTAGTCGGAGGTCACCCTCGGTCCTCCTCGGACCGCGCCGGCGCACCGGGGGTCGGTGAATCTCCCTCGGCTCCGGTGAACCCGATGTTGGACAGCAGCCGGGAATCGCGGTCGGTCTGTCGTTGCTCCTGGGCGCGACGGTGACGGTCGGCGTAGAACGCGTCGAGGATGCGGTTCTGCAGTCCGAACATCTCGCGCTCCTCCTCCGGCTCGGCATGGTCGTAGCCGAGGAGGTGGAGCACTCCGTGGATGGTCAGCATGGCGAGCTCGTGCTCGAAGGACCGCTTGGCCTCGCGCGCCTGTTTCCGGGCGAAGTCCGGGCACAGCACGATGTCCCCGAGGATCGCCGGGCCCGGGTCGGTCGCATCCGGCCGGCCGCCGGGCACCAGTTCGTCCATCGGGAAACTCATGACATCGGTCGGGCCCGGCAGGTCCATCCACTGGACGTGCATGTCGGCCATGGTGTCCTCGTCGACACACAGCACCGACAGCAATGCGGCCGGGTTCACGTCCATCGCGGTGACCGCGAATCGCGCGGCGTCGATGATCAACTCGGCCGGGACCTCGACCCCGGATTCGTTGGCCAGTTCGATGCTCATGAGCGACGACCCTGCGCCGCTGCCCGGCGTGCGGCGCGATTGCCGCCGACGGCCGTGTTGGGCAGACCCCGCTGCGCCTCCTCGGCTCGCCCGTAGGCGTCGACGATGTCGGCGACCAGGCGGTGCCGGACCACGTCCTGGCTGGTGAGGCGGGCGAAGTGGATGTCGTCGATGCCCTCGAGGATCTCCGACGCGGCGAGGAGACCGCTGCGGGCGCCGCCGGGCAGGTCCACCTGCGTCACGTCACCGGTCACGACGACCTTGGAACCGAAACCGAGGCGCGTGAGGAACATCTTCATCTGCTCGCTCGTGGTGTTCTGCGCCTCGTCGAGGATGATGAACGCGTCGTTCAGGGTGCGGCCGCGCATGTAGGCCAGCGGCGCGACCTCGATGACCCCGGCCGCCATCAGCTTCGGGATCGCGTCGGGGTCCATCATGTCGTGCAGCGCGTCGTACAGCGGGCGCAGGTACGGGTCGATCTTCTCGCTCAGCGTGCCCGGCAGGAAGCCGAGACGTTCGCCGGCCTCGACCGCCGGCCGCGTCAGGATGATGCGGTTGACCGACTTCGACTGCAGCGCCTGCACGGCCTTGGCCATCGCCAGATAGGTCTTGCCGGTGCCGGCCGGGCCCAGTCCGAACACGATGGTGTGCTCGTCGATCGCGTCGACATAGTGCTTCTGGTTGAGTGTCTTGGGCCGAATCGTCTTGCCGCGGCGCGACAGGATGTCCAGTGACAGCACATCGGCGGGCGATTCCTCGGTGCCATCGGACAGCATCGAGACGCTGTGCCGGACGAGATCTGGTGTCAGCGGGGTTCCGCGCCCGACGAGGTCGACGAGTTCGGCGATGACGCGCTCGGACGCGGCTACCTCGGCGGGTTCACCGGTCAATGTCACCTGGTTGCCACGGACGTGGATGTCGGCGGGCAGGAGCTGCTCGAGGGTACGCAGGTTGACGTCACTCGCGCCGAGCAGCCCGAACACGACTCCGGGAGAGACTTCGACAGTGGATGTGACCCCAGACCGGCGCGGCTGCGTACGGCTGGATTGCCCGCTCTGGTCGGGGTTGTCGTCACTCACGTATGAAATCACTCCTGGTGTTCTGGTCCGGATGGATGTTCGGTTCTGGATGCGGCGCCCCCGGACGACGCGGTCGCGGCGGCAGGGGTGTGGTCAGTGTATCGCGGTGCAACAGCCGATCAGCAGGCAATATTTCCGTCAGATCCCGAGCACGCGGATCGTCTGTCGCGTGCCGACGCTGCGCGGGTCGACGAAGGCGTCGTGCCCCTCACCGGGGACGACGATGAGTTCGGCGGACTGTCCGCGTGCGATCGCGGCGTCGACGTACCGGCGGCTGGACTCGACCGGGATCAGATCATCGGCGTCGCCGTGGATCGCGACGACGTGGGCGTCGACCACCGGCGCCAGCAATGGTGAGGCGTCGGAGTAGCGGCGCGGCGACTCGCTGAACGGCCGACCCATGAACGCCCGCACCGACTCCCGGCCCGCTGCGCCGACGGTGTCGAGCACGGCCGCCTGGGCGATCACGGTGGTGATGGTGGCCGTGGCGGTCCGGGCGCCGAGCTGACCGACGGCCCAGACCGCGAGCTGACCACCCGCGGAATGCCCGACGACCGCGGTCGAGGCGAAGTCGACAGCGCCGGGCGGGAGCAGGTCGCGGACGGGACCGTCCAGGGCACCGAGCGCGTCGAGGACATCCCGGCCGGTGTTCGGCCACCCGCCGCCCTCTTCACCCACCCGGCGGTACTCGATGTTCCACACCGCCGCCCCGCGTTCGGCGAGCATCCGGGCGATCGCGGTCTGGGTCGTCGACCCGAACTCGACAGACCAGGACCCGCCGTGGACAAGCACCACGAGCCGCGTCGGCGTCGCGGCGTCGAGCCCCTCGGAAGGCACGTACAGGTGCCCGAATTGGGAAGGCGCAGAGCCGTATTCGATCTTGGTCCGACGCACCGAACGGCGTCCGACGACACTCATCGGGCCCACCGGCGGGTGAGCACCCCGATCGCGCCGAGGGCCACCGCGGCGGCCGTCGACGTACGCAACACCTCGGGGCCGAGCACGACCGAGTTCGCACCGAGCGCGGTCAGGTCGGCGACCTCGCCGGCGTCGAGTCCGCCCTCGGGCCCGACCACGAGCAGGATCTCGGTGGCGTCGGCGAGGGGTAGCCGGGCCAGGGGTTGCGCGGCTTCCTCGTGCAGGACGGCGACGACCCCTCCCCGCGCCACGGCGTCCGCGCAGCGGGCCCGGACGTCGATGGTGGTCGCGAGGTCGGTGATCTCCGGAATCCATGGTCGACGGCTCTGTTTGGCAGCTGCCGAGGCCGCGGCCCGCCATTTGGCCACGCCCTTGTCCGCCTTGCCCGTCCACCGCGACACGCACCGCAGCGCCTGCCACGGCACGATGACGTCGGCGCCGGCCTCGGTGGCGAGGTCGACCGCGAGCTCGGACCGCTCCGACTTGGGGAGCGCCTGCACCACGGTCACCTGCGGGGTCGGGCGAGCCTCGAACGCGAGGTCGTGGACGGTCGCCACCAGTGTGTCCTTGGCGGTGATCTCTCGGATCTCGCAACCGCCGACCGAGCCGGCGCCGTCACCGATGAGGATCCGTTCGCCGACACCCAGCCGGGCGACGGTGACCGCGTGGCGACCTTCGGCGCCGTTCAGGATCAGGTCCGCACCGGGTGCGGGCACGGAGTCCGCCCAGAACAGCGGTGGACTCACCGCGAACCCGCCGTCCCGAACGCGTACATCCACTCGGAGATCGCCGCCGCGGACACGAGGTGCCTACTTCCCGGCGAACGCGTTGCGCAGCCGCGAGAAGAGACCGCCGGGCGCCGCGGCCGCCGAGGTGTTGACGACCTCGATCTCGTCGGCGGCGATCTTGCGGTACTTCTTCAGCGCGTCGGTCTGCGCCGCATCCAGTCTCGTCGGCACGACGACGTCGAGGTGGACGTGCATGGTGCCGCGCACACCGGAACTGACGTGCGGCATGCCCTGCCCGCGGTGCTTCACGATCTGGCCCGGCTGCGTGCCGGGCGCGACCGTCACGGTGACCGGGTCGCCGAGAATCGTCTCCACCTCGAACTCGGCGCCGAGCGCGGCGTCGGCCATCGGGACCTTGACGGTGCAGTGCAGGTCGTCCTTGTCGCGCAAGAACACCTCGTGCGGCCGTTCGGCGACCTCGACGTACAGATCACCGGCCGGGCCGCCGCCGAGACCCACCTCACCCTGACCGGTGAGGCGGACACGCATGCCGTTCTCGATCCCGGCGGGGATGCGCACGGTCATCGTGCGTCGCGAGCGGTAGCGTCCGTCGCCGCCGCACTTGTGGCAGGGGTCGGGGATGACTTCGCCGACGCCGTGGCAGGTCGGGCACTCGCGCACGGTCATGACCTGCCCCAGGAAGGAGCGCTGCACCGACTGGATCTCCCCGGCGCCCTTACAGATGTCGCAGGTGACCGGCTTGCTGTCACCGTTGGTGCCCGAGCCGGTACACACGTCGCAGAGGATCGCGGTGTCGACGGTGATCTCCTTGGCGACACCCTTGGCGCACTCGGCGAGATCCAGGGTCACGTTCACCAGTGCCGGCTCACCCGGCTGGACACGGGACTTGGGTCCGCGGCCCGAGCCGAATCCCCCGCCACCGCCGCCGAAGGCACCGCCGTTGCCGAAGAACGCCTCGAAGACGTCCCCGAATCCACCGCCGCCGCCACCGAAACCGCCGAAGCCGCCTGCACCCGCGCCGGCCAGCGGATCACCGCCGGCATCGACGATGCGACGCTTCTCCGGATCGGTCAACACCTCGTAGGCGGTGCTGACCTCTTTGAACTCGTCTTCTTTGCCCGGGTTGACGTCGGGGTGCAGCTCCCGCGCCTTCTTGCGGTAGGCGCGCTTGAGCTCCTGATCACTGGCGCCCTTCGCCACTCCCAGGATTGCGTAGTAGTCACGTGCCACGGTTGTAGTGATCCTTCGGTCTCAGTTGGTGCCTGGCGGCGGGTGCTCTCACGATCGCGCGACTCGCGCGGGGACCGGCCGTCCCCGCCGTCGTCCCGGCTCCTCTTCGCGAGCGGCCGCCGTCGACGCTGCGGTGTGCCCGACAGCGATCATGGAGAAACAGCGATCATCGTTCGGCGAGCACCTCGCCGATGTACTTGGCAACGGCCGCCACCGAGGCGATGGTTCCCGGATAGTCCATCCGTGTGGGGCCGAGCACACCGACGCCGCCGAACACGGTTCCCGAAGCACCGTACCCTGTCGACACGACCGAGGTGCCACGCAGGTTCTCGGTCCGGGTCTCCTCGCCGATCTGCACCGTGACCTGGCCCATGTCCTGGGTCGTCGCCAAGATCTTGAGCACCACCACCTGCTCCTCGAGCGCCTCGAGAACGGTGTCCATCCCGCCGACGACGGGGGTGAAGTCGGCCGCCGACCGCGCGAGGTTCGACGTGCCGCCCAGCACCAGCCGATCGTCACCGCGTTCGACGAGGGTCTCCACCAGCACGGTGGCGATGTTGAGGACCGCACCGCGCAGATCCTCGGGCGCGGAGTTGGCGAGCTCGGCGACCGCGGCCGACGCGGCTTCGAGCCGTTTGCCGTGCAGTGCGGCCGAGAACAGATCGCGCAACCGGGCGATCTCGTCCTCGTCGTGGTCTTCGCTCAGCGCCACCATGCGCTGTTCGACCCGGCCGTTGTCGACGATGACGACCAGCAGCAGACGCGACGGAGACAGGGTGACGACCTCGAGGTGACGCACGGTCGCCGCCGACAGCACCGGGTACTGGATGACCGCGACCTGTCTCGTCAGCTGGGCGAGGAGCCGCACCGAGCGCCGGAGCACGTCGTCGAGGTCGACGCCGGAGTCGAGCACCGAGAGGATCGCCCGGCGCTCGGCGGCCGACAGCGGCTTGATCTCGCTGATCCGGTCGACGAACATCCGGTAGCCCTTGTCGGTGGGTACCCGGCCGGAGCTGGTGTGCGGCTGGGTGATGTATCCCTCGGCCTCCAGGACCGCCATGTCGTTGCGGACGGTGGCACTCGACACCCCCAGCTGGTGTCGCTCCACGAGCGCCTTCGAACCGATCGGTTCCTGTGTGTCGACGTAGTCGGTCACGATCGCCCGCAAGATCTCGAAGCGACGATCATCGGTGGTAGACACGCGGCACACCTCCTGACTCGGATCCCCTGCCATACAGTTGGGTGCGTTCCATAGTACGAAATGGGATCGTGATCACCGTGCCACGGCGTGGTGTCGCGCACTGACCGTCGGCGCATCGTCGCAGAGCAGCAATCGTCGAGGCAGAGGCGTCGGAGGAGTTCGCATGATCTTCAAGGGGGTGCGGGAGGGCAAGCCCTATCCCGACCACGGGCTGTCGACGCGTGGCTGGGCCAAGATCCCGCCGCGGCAACTCCGGCTCGACCAGCTGACGCCGATCACCAAGGTCCTCGCCTTGGACAAGCTCCTCAGCGAGGACTCCACCTTCTACGGCGACCTGTTCGCCCACGTCGTGCGGTGGGAGGGCGAGCTCTACCTCGAGGACGGACTGCATCGCGCGGTGCGGTCGGCGCTGCGCAACCGGCACATCATCCACGCGCGCACCCTCGACCTCGACGCCCTGGACCTGTCCGACGCGGCCAAACCCCTCGACGAGCAACTCGAGGACACCGCCGAGATCCCGGCGCGCCGGCCCCCGACCACGCCCGACGGCCCCGGTGCGCATCGGCGCGGTGCGCGATCGACGGGCTGGACGAGTCCACCTCGCCCCGATCAGAGCTGGTAGGCCGACAACCGGCCCCGCGTCAGCCCCAGAGCACGCGGCGGATCACGCCGTCGGCCAGCAACCGACCCGCGTCGGTGAGCACGTAGGCGTCGTCGGCCGCGGTGAGCAGTCCGTCGGCCCGGAGCTGTTCGGCATGCGCGGTCTCGGCGTCGTCGAGGAGGTCGCGCGGCAGTCCGCTGCGGCACCGGGTGGTCAGCATGACGGCCTCGAGGTGCCGGTCCTCGGGGGTCAGCTGTTCTGCCGAAGCGATCGGCAAGACCCCGTCCGCCAGCGACTTCGCATAGCGCGCAGGATGTTTGGCGTTCAGCCAGCGCACGCCCGCGACGTGGGAATGCGCCCCCGGACCGATGCCCCACCAGTCGTTGCTGTGCCAGTAGGCGATGTTGTGACGACACACCGACTTCTCGCCGCGCGCCCAGTTCGACACCTCGTACCAGTCGAGTCCGTCCGCACGCAGACGACGGTCGAGGATCTGATAGCGGTCGGCAAGGACGTCGTCGTCGGGTGCTGGCATCTCCCCGCGCCGGATACGGCGGGCGAGCGCGGTGCCGTCCTCGACGATCAGCGCGTAGGCCGACACATGGTCGACCCCGGCGTCGAGCACCGCGTCGACGGTGGCGTGCAGGTCGGCGTCGGTCTCGCCGGGCGTGCCGTAGATCAGGTCGAGGTTGACGTGGTCGAACCCGGCCGCTCGTGCCTCCCTGGCGGCCGCAACCGCCCGACCCGGGGTGTGCGTGCGATCGAGCAGCCGGAGCACGTGTGCGGCGGCCGACTGCATGCCGAGCGAGATGCGGGTGAAACCGGCGGACCGGAGGTCGTCGAAGAACTCCGGCGAGGTCGACTCCGGATTCGACTCGGTGGTGATCTCGACGTCGTCGGACAGGTCGAAGTGGACCCGGACGGCGTCGAGGAGTCGTGTGAGGCCGTCGCCGCCGAGCAGCGACGGCGTGCCCCCGCCGACGAAGATCGTCGAGACCGGCCGGCCGGGGGCCAGCATCCGCGATGCCGCCTCGAGTTCGCGGGCGACCGCGTGCTGCCACGATTCCGGTGACGACGACGAACCGAGTTCACCCGCCGTGTAGGTGTTGAAGTCGCAGTACCCACACCGGGTCGCGCAGAACGGGACGTGCAGGTACAGCGCGAGTGGTACGTCCGTGTCGACCTCGCGGCACGCAGCGGCGACCAGGTCGGCTGCGATGGTGGTGGTGTCGACGTTCACCGTTCCATGATGCCGATCGCGGCGACGTGGAAGGAAATCGTCGCCCAGATCGGGAACAGCGCAGTACTCGACGGCGTTGTGCGGCGCAGGCAGGCGTGGAGGCCGGCCTGGTTTCCATCATCATGATGGAAAATAACCCCAAGTAGACGAGCCGATAGGGAGCGTGGCACTATGGACCGCGTGATTTTCCCCGGGGTGTGGCTCGCAGCTCGCCGCCACATTGATCTCAAGCGCGTCAACAGCGCTTTCTGTCGCATCTAGCGACGTCTCGGCCCCGATTTGTCCCCGATTCCCTGGGGATGCCGGCACGTTTCAGCCCGTAACTCGTGCAACGAACGCCGGCCCTGTGCGCCGGCACAGGAGAGTTCATGACGTCCACCACCGACGCCCCCGCCGCTTCCGGTCCGGGTGCACCGAACGACGCTGCCGCTGCAGAGCCGGCCGCCGCGAAGCCCGCGCGCCCGGCCCGCAAGGCCCGTCCGACCAAGCGCCGCGCCGAGGGTCAGTGGAAGCTCGGTTATCGCGAGCCGCTGAACCCGAACGAGCAGGTCAAGAAGGACGACAACCCGCTCAACGTGCGTGCGCGCATCGAGAACATCTATTCCAAGCAGGGTTTCGACTCGATCGACAAACAGGACCTGCGCGGCCGGATGCGCTGGTGGGGTCTCTACACCCAGCGCGCCGAGGGTTACGACGGCACCTGGACCGGCGACGAGAACATCGACATCCTCGAAGACAGCCACTTCATGATGCGGGTGCGCTGCGACGGCGGTGCGCTCAACGTCGCTCAGCTGCGCACCCTCGGTGAGATCTCCACCGAGTTCGCCCGCGACACCGCCGACCTCTCCGACCGGGAGAACGTCCAGTACCACTGGATCCGCATCGAGGACGTCCCGACCATCTGGGAGCGCCTCGAGGGCGTGGGGCTGCAGACCACCGAGGCCTGCGGCGACTGCCCCCGCGTCGTGCTGGGTTCGCCGCTCGCCGGCGAGTCCCTCGACGAGGTCCTCGACCCCACCCCGGCCATCGACGAGATCGTGCGCCGCTACATCGGCGACCCGAAGTACTCGAACCTGCCGCGCAAGTTCAAGACCGCGATCTCGGGCCAGCAGGACGTGGTCCACGAGATCAACGACGTAGCGTTCGTCGGCGTCGTGCATCCCGAGCACGGCCCCGGACTCGACCTCTGGGTCGGCGGCGGACTGTCCACCAACCCGATGCTCGCCCAGCGCGTCGGCGCCTGGGTGCCGCTCGACGAAGTGCCCGACGTCTGGGAGGCCGTGGTCTCGATCTTCCGCGACTACGGGTACCGGCGTCTGCGCGCCAAGGCGCGGCTGAAGTTCCTCGTCAAGGACTGGGGCATCGAGAAGTTCCGCCAGGTGCTCGAGGACGAGTACCTGGGTCGCAAGCTGATCGACGGCCCGGCGCCGGAGAAGCCCGAGCGCCCGATCGACCACATCGGTGTGCAGAAGCTGAGCAACGGGCTCAACGCGATCGGCTTCTCCCCCATCGCCGGTCGCGTCTCGGGCACGATCCTGACCAAGACCGCCGACGCGGTCGCCGAGGCCGGTTCCGACCGTGTGCGCTTCACCCCGTACCAGAAGCTGATCGTCCTCGACGTCCCCGACGACAAGGTCGAGTGGCTGATCGACGAGCTCAAGCCGCTCGGCCTGCACGGCCGGCCCACGCGGTGGCGCCGGAACCTGCTGGCGTGCAGCGGCATCGAGTTCTGCAAGCTGTCGTTCACCGAGACCCGCAAGCGCTCGCAGGTCCTCGCCCCGGAACTGGACGAGCGGCTGGCCGACATCAACGCGAAGCTCGACGTGCCGATCACGGTGAACATCAACGGCTGCCCCAACTCCTGCGGACGGTCGCAGATCGCCGACATCGGCTTCAAGGGACAGCTCGTCGAGGACGCCGACGGCAACCAGACCGACGGCTTCCAGGTCCACCTCGGCGGCAGCCTGGGCCTGGACTCGGGTTTCGGTCGCAAGTTGCGCCAGCACAAGGTGCTGGGCACCGAACTGGGCGACTACATCGAACGCGTGGTCCGCAACTTCGTCGACCAACGCGAAGAGGGTGAACGGTTCGCGCAGTGGGCCGTTCGTGCCGATGAGGAGGCGCTGCGATGACCATCGAGACCACCACCCGTACGGGCCGGCGCTTCAGCGAGGACCAGCTGCGGGACATCGCCGAGAAGGGTGCTGCGGACCTCGGTTCCGACGCCACCCCGGAGGAATTGATCCGCTGGACCGCGCAGACCTTCGGCACCAACTTCGTCGTCGCGTCCAACATGCAGGACGCGGCCCTGGTCGACCTCGCAGTGAAGAACATCGACCGTGAGCTCCTCGACGGCGACCCGGTCAAGGTGCTCTTCCTCGACACCGGATACCACTTCGCCGAGACCATCGGCAGCCGCGACGCCGTCGAGCAGGTCTATAACCATTCTGCCCCTCGCTTCGCTCGACCGGGCGTGGAGATGGTGAACCTGACCCCCGAGCACAGCGTCGCCGAGCAGGACGAGCTGTTGGGGCGCAACCTCTTCGCGCGCGACCCGGGCGAATGCTGCCGACTGCGGAAGGTCGTGCCGCTCAAGGCCGGGCTCGCCGGGTACGACGCGTGGATCACGGGCATCCGTCGTGTGGAGGCACCGACTCGGGCCAACGCCCCGCTCATCTCCTTCGACGAGGGCTTCGGACTGGTCAAGATCAATCCGATCGCGGCCTGGTCCGACGAGACCATGCAGGATTACATCGACACCAACGGCGTGCTGGTGAATCCGCTCGTCGACGAGGGATATCCCTCCATCGGGTGCGCACCGTGCACCGCCAAACCCGAACCCGGATCCGATCCGCGCAGCGGCCGCTGGGCCGGTCGCGCCAAGACAGAATGTGGGCTGCACGCATGACCGTGACCGAAACACCGTCCGTTCCGGCGACGCCCGGCGTCGTCGCTGCCCAGACGGGCGGCGCCGCCGCGGAGGCCGACGAGTTCACCACACTCGACGCCCTGGAGTCCGAGGCGATCCACATCTTCCGCGAGGTCGCGGGCGAGTTCGAGCGGCCGGTGATCCTGTTCTCCGGCGGCAAGGACTCCACCGTGCTCCTGCACGTCGCGCTCAAGGCGTTCTGGCCTGCGCCCCTGCCCTTCTCGCTGCTGCACGTCGACACCGGGCACAACCTGCCCGAGGTCCTCGAGTTCCGTGACCAGGTCGTGGAACGGCACAACCTGCGGCTGCACGTGGCCAAGGTGGAGGACTACCTCGCCGACGGTCGGCTCACCGAGCGCCCCGACGGAGTCCGCAACCCGCTGCAGACCATCCCCCTGCTCGACGCGATCACCGAGAACCGTTTCGACGCGGTGTTCGGCGGCGGTCGCCGCGACGAGGAGCGGTCGCGCGCCAAGGAGCGGATCTTCTCGCTGCGCAACGCCTTCGGCCAGTGGGACCCGAAGCGACAGCGCCCCGAGCTGTGGAACCTCTACAACGGCCGCCACGCCCCGGGCGAGCACGTGCGGGTGTTCCCGCTGTCGAACTGGACCGAGCTCGACATCTGGCGCTACATCGCTCGCGAGCAGGTGCTCCTCCCGTCGATCTACTACGCCCACGAGCGCGAGGTCTACCAGCGCGACGGCATGTGGATGACCTCGGGAGTCTGGGGCGGTCCCCGCGAAGGCGAAGAGGTGCAGCGCCTCTCGGTGCGCTACCGCACCGTCGGCGACGGCTCCTCGACCGGCGCGGTCCTCTCCGACGCCACGGACAACGAGGCCGTACTCGCCGAGGTCGCCGCGTCGCGGCTGACCGAGCGTGGCGCCACCCGTGGCGACGACCGGGTCTCCGAGGCCGCCATGGAAGACCGTAAGCGCGAAGGATATTTCTGATGAAGCACGCTCCTGATCTCCTCCGCATCGCGACCGCGGGCAGTGTCGACGACGGTAAGTCCACGCTCGTGGGCCGCCTGCTGTACGACACGAAATCCGTTCTGGCCGACCAGATCGACGCGGTCACGAAGGCGTCGGTGGACCGCGGTCTCGACACCCCGGACCTGTCGCTGCTCGTCGACGGGCTGCGGGCCGAGCGCGAACAGGGCATCACCATCGATGTCGCCTACCGCTACTTCGCCACTCCCGCGCGCTCGTTCGTGCTCGCCGACACCCCCGGGCACGTCCAGTACACCCGCAACACGGTGTCGGGTGCGTCGACCGCGCAGCTGGTGATCCTGCTCGTCGACGCCCGCACCGGCGTCGTCGCCCAGACCCGCCGCCATGCCGCGGTGATGGCCCTGCTCGGCGTGCCCCAGCTGGTGCTCGCGGTCAACAAGATCGACCTCGTCACCGATCAGGCGTCGGTGTTCGCCGAGATCTCCGCTGAATTCGCCGAACTCACCCGATCGCTGGGCTGGTCCGACGAGCAGGTCACCGCGATCCCGGTGTCGGCGCTGCACGGCGACAACGTGGCCCACCGCTCGGAGACGACCTCCTTCTACGACGGGCCCACACTCATCGAGCATCTCGAGACCGTGCCCAATCTGGTGGAGCGCAACGACGTCGGCCTGCGATTCCCGGTCCAGTACGTCATCCGTCCCCGCACGCCGGAACACCCCGACTACCGCGGTTACGCGGGTCAGATCGCCGCCGGCCGGGTCTCCGTCGGCGACGAGGTGGTCGTCCTGCCGTCGGGGCAGCGGACCACCGTCAGCCAGATCGACACCGCCGACGGCGAATTGCCCACCGCGCACACCGGACGCAGTGTCACGATCCTGCTGGCAGACGACGTCGACATCTCGCGCGGTGACCTCATCGCCGCCGCCGCTGACGCCCCGGAACCGTTGCAGCAGTTCAGCGCAACGGTCTGCTGGCTCGCCGAGAAGCCCCTGCGCCCGGGCGCTCGCCTGCTCCTCAAGCACGGCACCAAGACCACCCAGGCGATCGTCGGCGCCCTCGACGCGCTGTTCGACGAGCAGAACCTCGCCCTGATGGAGGCTCCGGAGTCGGTGGAGCTCAACCAGATCGTGCGGATCTCGGTGCAGACCGCCGAGCCGATCCCGGCCGACGACTACCAGGTCAACCGGGAGTCGGGCAGCTTCCTGCTCATCGACCCGCAGGGCGGGAACACGCTGGCCGCAGGCCTCGTGGGCGACGCCTTGGCGCCGCTCCATCTCAAAGAGTTGGTGTGACACCGACTCTCGTCCTCGCCGCACACGGCAGTCGCGATCCGCGCTTCGGCGCGACCGCGCGCCGTGTGCGGAACGCCGTCGCGTCGAGCCTGCCCGGTGTCGAGGTGGTGCTCTCCTATCTCGACCTCGACGAGCCACTCGTGGGCGACGTTCTCGGACAGCTGGGCGGGTCGGATTCGCCGCACCACGGTCCCGTCGTCGTACCGATGCTGCTGTCGGCGGGGTACCACCACAAGATCGACCTACCGTCGATCATCGCGTCGCGACGACCGACCGCCCGGCAGACCGACGTCATGGGGACCCGGTCGTTGGCCGGGGCACTGGCGGACCGTCTGATCGAGGCCGGCCTGGGCCCGCACGACGGTGTGATCCTGTCCGCGGTCGGGTCCTCCGACCCGGCCGCCGATCGTTCGGTGCGCCTACGGGCGATCGAACTCTCGACACGGCTCCACCGGCCGGTCGAGGTGGTCTTCGCGACCAAGCTGGGGCCGCACGATCGCGCCGTCGTCTCGGCCGTGCGCCGACTCCGCGCCGGCGGTGCCCGACGTATCGCGGTGAGTCCGTACTTCCTGTCGGCCGGACTGCTCACCGAGCGGGTCGAGTCGGTTCTCGACGCCCTGGTCGACGACACCCTCGTCGCCGGTCCCCTCGGCACCCATCCGGACGTCATCGAGGCGATCGGGTCGCTCTACCGCACGGCGGCGGATCAACGAGCTGTCCCCGCCGGACATTGAACCGTCAGTTCGCCGCGCTGTGGGTCCCTAGGGAAACCCACAACCCCTGCTCCCTAATGCGGAAAGAAGCGACCCCCATTGCTCCCTGAGGTGCGAGGAGCGATAGCGACGAAGCCACGAAGGGTCTGGGCGACCGGGGTTGCGAAGACCCTTCGTGACGCTCGCAAGCTCGCTCCTCAGGGAGCAGTAAAGTGGGCGCACCCTAAGGCGCAGCGAGTTCGTCATACTGCGCAGGGGCCGGAACACCACCCGCTCCCTGAGGAGGCCCGGAGCCTGCGGAGGGCCGTCACGAAGGGTTGCCGAACCCACAGATCAACCGGTGACGACCAGCTTGGGACGCTCAGCCCGTGACAAGCCAGGCGATGATGACCAGGACCAGCAGCGCCAGCAGCGCGAAGGTGACCGGCGAGCGCAGTATCTTCTTCACAATCCGGTCCCGTCGTCGTCAGCGAAGCGGCGTCGGTCGACCAGCGTGGCAGCGGCGTCGACCAGCAAACTGAGCACGTAGGCGATGAGGATCGCCACCGGGATCACGACGGCGACGGTCACCAGCAACTGGGGCACGAAGGACAGGCCCGTGAGCCACTCCTCCACGCTGTCCCACCAGTCGAAGAACGCCGACACCTCATCACCCCGTCATCTGTGCATTCGTTCCCGCGGGCAGCCGTATATCCGTCCGCGGCATCTGCGTCACTCCGAGTCCGTGATCACCGCCACTGTCTCGCTCACGGGAGCCGAGTGGCGTCGGCGAGAACCCGTCGCAATGATGGAACTCATGTCTGTCGCAGATGACTCCACCGTAACGTCCCTGCCGACCGTGCCGCCGCGGGCATCCGGGACCGCGGCCGACGCCGACGTCTCCCCGGCGGCTCCTCCGGCTCCGTCGCACACGAGCGCCTTCCCGCCGATCGGCGACTACGCGTTCCTGTCCGACACCGAGACCAACTGTCTCATCGCGCGCAACGGCTCCATCGAGTGGATGTGCATACCCCGGCCCGATTCACCGAGCGTCTTCGGCGCCATCCTCGACCGTAGTGCCGGCCACTTCCGACTGGCGCCCTACGGCGTGAACGTCCCGGTGGATCGGCGCTACCTGCCCGGCAGCCTGATGGTCGAGACCACCTGGCAGACCGACACCGGCTGGATCATCGTCCGTGACGCACTGGTCATGGGTCCGTGGCACGACAACGAACGTCGTTCGAAGACGCACCGCCGGACACCCACCGACTGGGACGCCGAACACATCCTGCTGCGCACCGTGCGCTGCGTGTCCGGCACCGTCGAACTGCACATGAGTTGCGAACCTGCCTTCGACTACCACCGCGGGACGACGAAGTGGGAGTACTCGGGCCCGGCCTACGGCGAGGCGATCGCACAGGCCAAGGACACCGATGCCGACACGCCCACCCTGAAACTCACCACGGACCTCCGGCTGGGTCTGGAAGGTCGCGAAGCGCGGGCACGTACCCGGCTCGTCGAAGGCGACAACCGCTTCGTCGCACTCAGCTGGTCCCGGCAGCCGACGCCGCAGAACTTCGAGGAAGCCGCCCAGAAGATGTGGGCGACAAGCGAGTCGTGGCGGCAATGGATCAACATCGGCAGCTTCCCCGATCATCCGTGGCGCTCACATCTGCAGCGTTCGGCCCTCACGCTGAAGGGACTCACCTACTCCCCGACCGGCGCGCTGCTCGCCGCCGCGACCACGTCGCTGCCGGAAACGCCTCAGGGCGAACGCAACTGGGACTACCGATATGCGTGGGTGCGTGACTCGACCTTCGCCCTGTGGGGTCTGTACACGCTCGGTCTCGACCGCGAGGCCGACGACTTCTTCTCCTTCATCGCCGATGTCTCGGGAATCACCAACGGTGAACGTCATCCGCTGCAGGTGATGTACGGCGTCGGCGGCGAACGCACCCTGGAAGAGGAAGAGCTGACCCATCTCTCGGGCTACGACGGCGCACGGCCGGTCCGTATCGGCAACGGCGCGTACAACCAGGCACAGCACGACATCTGGGGCACGATGCTCGACTCGGTGTACCTCAACATCAAATCGCACGAAGCGGTGCCGGAGACGCTGTGGCCCGTGTTGAAGGCCCAGGTCGAAGAAGCGATCAAGCACTGGAAGGACCCCGACCGCGGCATCTGGGAGGTGCGTGGGGAGCCGCAGCATTTCACGTCGTCGAAGGTGATGTGCTGGGTCGCGCTCGACCGCGGGTCACGCCTCGCGACGATGCACGGCGAGCAGGCGCACGCGCGCGAATGGGCGGCGATCGCGGAGGAGATCAGGGCCGACGTCCTGGCGCACGGGGTCAACGAGCGCGGGGTGTTCACCCAGCGCTACGGCGGCGACGCACTCGATGCCTCGTTACTACTCGTCCCGCTGCTGCGATTCCTGCCGCCGGACGACCCCCGGGTGCGCGCAACGGTTCTCGCGATCGCCGACGAACTCACCGAGAACGAACTGGTGCTCCGCTACCGGGTCGAGGAGACCGACGACGGCCTCAGCGGCGAAGAGGGTACGTTCACCATCTGCTCGTTCTGGCTGGTGTCGGCCCTCGTCGAGATCGGCGAACTGCCACGGGCGAAGACGCTGTGTGAACGATTGCTGTCCTACTCGAGCCCGCTCAAGCTGTACGCCGAGGAGATCGACGCCAAGACCGGACAGCACCTCGGCAACTTCCCGCAGGCGTTCACCCACCTCGCCCTCATCAACGCGGTGATGCATGTGATCCGCGCCGAGGAAGCCGCCCACCAGGCCACCTTCCAGCCGGCGAATCACTGAGCACGACGAGCCGAAACGCGCTCAGTCCAACCGCCAGTCCTCGTAGGCGCGTGGGTCGTTGATCGGTTCGACATGCAGGGTCACGGTGAGATCGTCGACCGCGGCGCGGAGTTCGTCCTCGATCGTCTCGGCCAGATCGTGCGCGCGCTGCACCGACCAGTCACCGGGGACGAGCATGTGCAACTGGACGAACCGTTCATGGCCGGCCTCCCGCGTGCGGACGTCGTGGAAGTCGATCCGGTCGGCGCGGTGACGCGCGAGGACGGCGTCGATCGCGGCGCGCAGGTCGTCGGGCAGCGCCGAGTCCATCAGTCCCGCACCGGATCGCCAGACCAACCGTCCGCCCACGACGAGGATGTTGGCAGCCACCGCGATGGCGATCAGCGGGTCGAGCGGCAGCCAGCCGGTCACGGCGACCAGGAACACACCGACCACCACGCCGGCCGTCGTCCACACGTCGGTCATGAGATGCCGGCCGTCGGCTTCGAGGGTCAGCGACCGATGACGTCGACCGGCGCGGATGAGCACCCAGCCGACGACCGCGTTGACCACCGTCGCGCCCACCGAGATCGCCAGTCCCATGCCGACTTCGTCCAGTTCCTCCGGGTGGAGCAGGCGGTCGACGGCCGTCGCGACGATGACGACCGCCGCGACGACGATCATCACCCCCTCGAACACCGCCGAGAGGTACTCCGCCTTGGTGTGCCCGAAGTTGTGGCTCCGATCCGGTGGCTTCGCCGCCACCCGCAGCGCGACGAACGCACCGATCGCCGCAACGAGGTTGACGGTGGACTCCAGCGCGTCGGAGAGCAGACCGACCGAGCCGGTGACTCGCCACGCGATCAGTTTGAGACCGATCACGACGATCGCGGTCACGATGCTCAGCACCGCGAACGCCGACAGGTCCCGGCGCGGGGTGCGCGTCGTCGTCATGACCGGGACCCGATCAGGCCGCGAGCCCCCGGCGCCGCAGCAGCGGTTCGATACGCGGCCGGCGACCGATCAGGCCCTCATGTGCGACAAGCGGATCCACGCTGTCTCCGCGGGAGAGAGTGGCGTCGGCGAACCGGCGGCCGTTCTCGCGACGCAACCCGCCCTCGGCGAGGAACCACTGCTCGGTCTCGGCGTCGAGTACCTCCGACCAGATGTAGCTGTAGTACCCGGCGGAGTAGCCGCCACCGAAGATGTGGTTGAAGTACGAGCTCCGGTAGCGCGGCGGGATCAGCTCGGTGTGCAATCCCGCGTCGGTGAGCGCCTGCGCCTCGAAGGCCTCGACGTCGGCCACCGCCTCGGCCTCTGCCACCGACAACCGGTGCCAGGCCAGGTCCAGCGAGGATGCGGCGAGGTATTCGATGGTGCCGTGCGCGGATTCGGCTCCCGCCGAGTCCCGCGCCGCATCGGCGAGCTCGGCCGGGATCGGCTCTCCGGTCTCGTGATGCCGGGCGTAGTTCGCCAGCACGTCCGGGTGCAGCGCCCACATCTCGTTCACCTGCGACGGGAACTCGACGAAGTCCCGCGGTACCGACGTCCCGGATTGCGACGGATACTCCACCGAGGACAACAACCCGTGCAGGGCGTGCCCGAACTCGTGGAAGAGCGTGGTGAGCTGATCCATCGTGAGCAGACACGGTTGTCCGGCATCGGGTTTGGTCAGGTTCAGCACGTTCACGATGATCGGCTGGGTGTGCAGGACCGACGACTGGTCGACGATGTTGTTCATCCACGCCCCGCCGCGTTTCGACGGCCGGGCGAAGAAGTCGCCGAGGAAGAGCCCGATACCGACGCCCGCGTCGTCGCGTACCTCCCAGGCGCGCACATCCGGGTGGTACAGCGGGAGATCGGTGATCTCCCGAAAGGTCAGGCCGTACAGCTTGTTCGCGGCGAAGAAGACACCCCGGGTCAGCACCGCGTCCAGTTCGCAGTAGTTCGCGAAGTCGTCGAGCGGCACCGCCGAGTGCGACCGCTTCTCCCGATCGAGCCAGAAGGTGAGATCGGCGGGGCCGATCGGCGCGTCACCCGCGAACTCGGTGAGCCGGGTGAGTTCTCGGCCACCGGCACGCATGGCCGAGGAGTTGAGCTCGCGCAGCATGTCGTCGACGGCCCCCGGGTCCGGCGCCGTCTGCTCGGCGATCACGTATTCGGCGTGGTCCCGGTAGCCGAGCATCTCTGCTCGGCGTGCCCGCAGGCGGACGATCTCGAGGACCAGTTCCCGGGTGTCGTGTTCGTTGCCTCGGGCGCACCGCCCCACCGACGCATCGAACACCCGCCGGCGCACATCGGCATTCGTCAATTTGGTGAGCACCGACTGGCTCGTCGGAAGTTCGAGTGTGACGAGGTATCCGCTGTCGTGCCCGGCCTCGCCGGCGGCACGGCGGGCGGCGGCGATCTGTCCGGCCGACAGACCGTCGAGTTCGGCGGCATCGTCGACGAGCACCGCCGAATCGTTGGTGTCGTCGAGGATCTTCTGGGAGAACGTCGTCGTGAGATAGGCCAGGCGAGAAGCGATCTCCCGCATCTCACGCTGTGCGTCGGGGTCCAGTCCGGCTCCGGCGCGGACCGATTCCCGGTACCGCTTGTCGAGCAACCGGCGCTGGGCTTCGGTGAGATCGAGTTCGTCGGCGCGCGAATGGAGGTCGGAGATCCGTTCGAAGAGAACCGGATTCATCGCGATCGCGTTCGCATGATCGGTCAGGAGCGTCGACAGCTCCTGGGAGATCGCGTTGCGTCTGGGGTTCGTGTCGGGCCCGACGAGGTTGAAGAAGATCCCCGACGCCCGGGCCAGGTCGCGCCCCGACAACTCCAGGGCCTCGATCGTGTTGGCGAAGGTCGGTGCCGCGGGGTCGGCCGCGATCGCCTCCACCTCGGCCACATGCGACGCCATCGCTTCGGTGAACGCCGGCAGGAAGTCGTCGTCGGAGATCGACGCGAAGTCGGGGAGGTCGTAGGGCAGGCCGCTTTGCGCCAGTACCGGATTGGTGCCCTGCGCTGCGGTCATCGTCTCCCCACTCCCGGTCTGCCCGTCGCCCATCACTTCCCCTTCGGCCTGTCACCCACCGCGTCGGTGGAGAGCGCGGCCACGAAGGCCTCTTGCGGGACCTCGACGCGGCCGATGGTCTTCATCCGCTTCTTGCCCTCTTTCTGCTTCTCGAGCAGTTTGCGCTTACGGCTGATGTCGCCGCCGTAGCACTTCGCGAGCACATCCTTGCGGATGGCTCGGATGTTCTCGCGCGCAATGATCTTCGAGCCGACGGCGGCCTGCACCGGAACCTCGAACTGCTGGCGCGGGATGAGCTCCTTGAGCTTGATCGCCATCCGGTTGCCGTAGGCATAGGCGGCGTCCTTGTGGACGATCGCACTGAACGCGTCGACGGCCTCGCCCTGGAGCAGGATGTCGACCTTCACCAGATCGGCTTCCTGCTCGCCCGCCTCCTCGTAGTCGAGGCTGGCATAGCCACGCGTCCGCGACTTCAAGGCGTCGAAGAAGTCGAAGATGATCTCGGCCATGGGCAGCGTGTACCGCAGTTCCACGCGCGTCTCCGACAGGTAGTCCATCCCGCCGAGCTCACCTCGACGCGACTGACACAGCTCCATGATCGCGCCGATGAACTCGCTCGGCGCGATCACGGTGGTCTTGACGATGGGTTCGTAGATGTGCCGGGTCTTGCCTTCCGGCCAGTCCGACGGGTTGGTCACCACATGCTCCGAACCGTCTTCCATGACCACCCGGTAGACGACGTTCGGGGCCGTCGAGATCAGGTCGAGGTTGAACTCGCGCTCGAGACGCTCGCGGGTGATCTCCATGTGCAGCAGACCGAGGAAGCCGCAGCGGAAGCCGAAGCCGAGCGCGACCGAGGTCTCCGGCTCGAAGGTCAGGGCGGCGTCGTTGAGTTGCAGCTTCTCGAGCGCCTCACGCAGCACCGGGTAGTCGGAGCCGTCGAGCGGGTACAGCCCCGAGTAGACCATCGGGCGCGGCTCGCGGTACCCCGTCAGCGCCTGCTCGGCACCCCGGCGGGCAGTGGTGACGGTGTCACCGACCTTCGACTGGCGAACGTCCTTCACACCCGTGATCAGGTAACCGACCTCGCCGACACCCAGCCCCGTGGTCGGCTTCGGTTCCGGGGACACGATGCCCACCTCGAGCAGCTCGTGCGTCGTGCCGGTCGACATCATCAGGATCTTCTCCCGCGGCACGATCTTGCCGTCGACGACCCGGACGTAGGTGACCACGCCGCGATAGGTGTCGTACACCGAGTCGAAGATCATCGCCCGCGCCGGGGCGTCGGAGTCGCCCACCGGAGCCGGCACCTTCCGGATGACCTCGTCGAGCAGCTCGGTGACCCCGACGCCGGTCTTGCCCGACACACGCAGAACTTCTTCCGGCTCGCAACCCACGATGTGCGCGAGTTCGGCAGCGTAGCGCTCGGGGTCGGCCGCGGGCAGGTCGATCTTGTTGAGCACCGGGATGATGGTGAGGTCGTTCTCCATCGCCAGATACAGGTTGGCGAGGGTCTGGGCCTCGATGCCCTGCGCGGCGTCGACGAGCAGGACAGCTCCCTCGCACGCTTCCAGAGCGCGGGACACCTCGTAGGTGAAGTCGACGTGCCCGGGGGTGTCGATGAGGTGCAGGACGTAGTCCTCGTCGCCCTCCGCCGACTTCACCGTCCAGGGCAGACGGACGTTCTGCGCCTTGATGGTGATGCCGCGCTCGCGCTCGATGTCCATTCGATCGAGGTACTGCGCCCGCATCTGCCGCTCTTCGACGACGCCGGTGAGCTGCAGCATCCGGTCTGCCAGCGTCGACTTGCCGTGGTCGATGTGGGCGATGATGCAGAAGTTCCGGATACGTGCCGGATCGGTGAAGGTGGTGTCGGCGAAGGTGGGAATGGAACTACTCCTCGAACGAGAACTTCGGTAGAGAACGGGTACGGATACGGGTTGTCCTCCAGTTTCTCATGAGCGGCCCGCGTGGCGCGTCCGGCCACGTCGCACCCTTCGAGACGGCCCTCCGCAGGCTCCGGGCCTCCTCAGGGATCGGAGAAGTCCGCGAGCACCTCCGAAGGCGCTACGGTGGCAGCCGTGTCCGCGTCCACCGTCACCACCATCGAGTCCGACGACGTCGCCGCCGAGGTACACCGCCCGGGGATCCCGGCACGTGCCACGCTCGTCCTCGCCCACGGCGCAGGCGGCAACCGCGACGCCGTGATCCTGCGTGCCCTGGCCGAGGAACTGTGCGACCGCGGGTTCGTCGTCGCCCGGATCGACCTGCCGTATCGACGGCGCCGGCCCAAGGGCCCGCCCAGCCCGTCCACCGCCGCCGCCGACCGGGACGGCATCCGTGCCGCGTGCGCAACGCTGCGCGCCGAGCTCGACGGGCCGTTGATCGTCGGTGGCCACTCCTATGGCGGGCGACAGTCCTCGATGGCCGTCGCCGAGGACGGAACAACTCTGGCCGACGGCCTGCTGCTGACGTCGTATCCGCTGCATCCGCCGGGCAAGCCCGACCGACTGCGCACCGAACACCTGCCGTCGATCACCGTCCCCACCCTGGTGGTCCACGGGAGCACCGACCCGTTCGGCACCACCGACGAGATGACCCGCGCGATCGGCCTCATCGACGCGCCGACACACATCGTCGAACTCGAAAAGGTCGGACACGACCTCAACCCGAAGAGAAAACCCACCGCAGCCCTCACCGCGGACGCGGTCGAGGACTTCCTGCTACCCCACATCTCCGGAGAGGACTCCTTACGGTGACCAGTCGCGATGCCCGGCCCGCACTTCGGCCGACAACCGATCTCGCCCGCACCATCAGCTACTCCCCCGACCTCGACGGCGACGCCGACCCCGGCGAGATCGTGTGGACCTGGGTCGCCTACGAGGACGACCCGAACCAGGGAAAGGACCGGCCGGTCCTGGTCGTCGGCCGAGACGCCCGGGCCGACCGGTCCGACACCGTGCTCGGGCTCATGCTGTCGAGCAAGGACCACCGGGATGACGGCAACTGGCTTCCCGTCGGGTCGGGCGCATGGGATTCCCAGGGCCGGCCGAGCTTCGTCCGCCTCGACCGCGTGCTCGTCGTCGACGACGACGGCATCCGCCGGGAAGGCGCGATCCTCGACCGCACGACGTTCGACGCCGTCGCGCAGGAACTCCGCGGGCACTACGGCTGGCGGTGACCCGGAGGACGGAATCCTAGGCGAGCCGGGTGATCTCGACGATGACGTCGAGGTCGGTCGCGCCGCCGCCGGTGTAGATGCCCTTCAGCGGCGACACATCGGCGTAGTCACGACCCACACCCACCGACACATGCTGCTCGGTGATCGGGGTGTCGTTGGTCGGGTCGTATCCCCACCAGCCGCCCGTCCACGCCTCGATCCAGGCGTGACTCTGACCCTGCACCGTCTTGTCGATCTCGGCGTCGGGTTCGGGATGGAGATACCCCGACACGTACCGGGCGGGAATGCCGAGCCCGCGGAGCATCAGCAGGGTGAGATGCGCGTAGTCCTGACACACGCCCTTGCGATCGGTCCACGCATCGACAGCCGTGGTGTGCACACCCGTCGTCCCTGGGACGTATTCCATCTCGGTGTAGATGAAGCGGCACACGGCCTCGACAGCCTCTTGGGGCGTCAGTCCCTTGGTGACCTTCTTCGCGGTCGAGAGCAGCTGCCTGTTACGGGCGACGAACTCCGTGTAGGACAGCATCTCGTCGTAGCGGTCCTTGATCGCCTCGCCGTTGATGTCGTCCCACGACACCTGGTCCTCCTCGTCGGGGCGTTGTCCGGCCTCGGTTTCGACGACCGACAGCCCCGAGACCTCGAGTTCGTTGTGCGGCGCGTGCAGATCGAAGGCGGTGACCGCGGTACCCCAGTAGTCGGTGTACCGGTAGGACCTGGTCGCCGGGACCGTCTCGACCCGGTTGACGATCACGTTCTGGCGGGCGTCGCTGCGCGGGGTGAGCCGAGCTTCGTTGTACGACGAGGTGACCGGACTGTGGTAGGCGAAACCCGTGGAATGGACAACACGCAGACGCCAGCTCACAGCTCACTCTCCTCGATGACATGCCCGTCGCTGACGCGGGCGTCGGCCCACGAGACATAGGGCGACACATGGAAATACTGCTTCGTGACCGCCTCGTTGACCGCGCGGCAGGTGTCCTGCAGGTCGACGAGCCGGTCCTGCAGATCGTCGAGCAACTTCCCGGGCTCGAGGAACTCGAGCGAACTGCGCGCGCGGCCCAGCAACAACTGCGCCTCGGCCTGGGCCCCGACCCGGCTCGGCCCACTCTCGAGCTGGCCCAGATTGCGCTCGGCGACGCTGAGGGCGTGGAAGATCGACCGTGGGAACAGCCGGTCGAGAAGCATGAACTCGACGATGTTCTCCGCGTCCAACACACCGCGGTAGGTCCGCAGGAAGGTGTCGTGCCCGCCGGCGGACACGAGGACGTTCACCCAGGCCGGCGACGTCGTCCGATCTCCGGCGCGGGACAGCAACATCCGGATGGTCATGTCGACCCGCTCCACCGACCGACCCAGCAACAGATATCGGTAGCCGTCGTCGTGGCTGAGGGTGGCGTCCGCGAGGCCCGCGAACATCGCCGCCCGGTTCTTCACGTACGACAGGAACTCGTGGGGACCGAGTCGACGCGAGCGCCGTTCGGCGCCGTCGAGTCCGTTGTAGGTGGTGTTCAGACATTCCCACAACTCGCTGGACGTGACTTCGCGTGCGCCACGGGCGTTTTCCCGCGCCGCCCGGATCAGGTCGACGATCGACCCCACCGCGTCGGCGTCGTAGGCAACGCGTTCGGTCAGCGACCAGACGTCGAGCTCGTCGTCGTCCTCCGGCGCGGTGAGCCCGAGCACCTGGATGATCAGGCGCGCCTGCCGGTCGACGTCGACCGTGGTGTCCTCGAGGATCTGGTGGATCGCGACATCGAGGATGCGCGCCATGTCGTCGGCGCGCTCGACGTATCTGCCGATCCAGTAGAGCGATTCGGCGTTACGCGCCAGCATCATCGGACATCACCGCTCTGCTGCTGTGTCATGTCGCCGGACGCGGTCGTCGAATTCGGTTGCGGCGTCATGCCACCCATCTGCTGCGTCCCACCCAACTGCTGCATCATGGAGCCCATCTGCTGCGTCCCACCCAACTGCTGCATCATCGAACCCTGCTGTTGCTGTTGAGTCTGCGTGTGCACCGGGTCGGGGGCGCTCTCCGCCGGCCGGGCGGCGGCGACACCGCTCGTCGTCACGACCTTCGCACCCGACAACTCCCGGTCCCCCTCGGATGTGCGCGAGGCCAGCACCCAGGTGTCCTTGGAACCGCCGCCCTGGCTCGAGTTGACGACGAGCGATCCCTCCGGCAGCGCCACCCGGGTCAGGCCGCCGGGCAGGACCCACACGGACTCACCGTCGTTGACCGCGAACGGACGCAGGTCAACATGGCGCGGCCGGATGGCGTCACCGATCTTCGTCGGCACCGTCGACAGCTGCACGACCGGCTGTGCGATCCACCCGCGCGGATCGTTGCGGACCTTGCGTGCCAGTGCGTCCAATTCGGCGCCGGTCGCGTCGGGGCCGAAGACGATGCCGTAACCGCCCGATCCCTCAACGGGTTTCACGACGAGTTCGTCGATGCGGTCGAGCACCTCCTCGCATTCGTCGGGCAGCCAGCAGCGTAGGGTGTCCACGTTCTGGAGACTCGGCTTCTCGCCGAGGTAGTACTGGATGATCTCCGGCACGTAGGTGTAGATCAGCTTGTCGTCGCCGACGCCGTTGCCGACCGCACTGGAGATCACCACGTTGCCCGCGCGCGCGGCGTTCAGCAGCCCCGCCACGCCGAGCATCGAATCCGGCCGGAACTGCATGGGATCCAGGAAGTCGTCGTCGATGCGGCGGTAGATGACGTCGACCCGCTGCTCCCCCTCGGTCGTGCGCATGTACACGACGTTGTCGCGGCAGAACAGGTCACGGCCCTCGACCAGCTCGACGCCCATCAGGCGTGCGAGGAGCGAGTGCTCGAAGTAGGCCGAGTTGGCCACGCCCGGGGTCAGCACGACGATGTTCGGGTCGGCCTCGTTGAACGCCGCCGACGCGCGTAGCGCGCGCAGGAGGTGGCTCGGGTAGTCGGCGACCGCACGCACCTTGTGTTTGGAGAACAGGTCCGGGAAGACGCGGGCCATCGCGCGCCGGTTCTCGAGCACATAGGAGACGCCCGACGGCGACCGCAGATTGTCCTCGAGGACCCGGAAGTCGCCGTTCTCGTCGCGGATCAGGTCGATACCCGCGACGTGGATGCGAACACCGTTGGGCGGCCGAATGTTTGCCGCCTGTCGATGAAAGTGCTCACAGGAGTGGACGAGTCGCTTKGGCAGTACCCCGTCGCGCAGGATCTCCTGCTCGCCGTAGATGTCGTCGAGGAAGAGTTCCAGCGCCTGTACGCGCTGGGTGATACCCGCCTCGAGCTTGTTCCACTCCGCCGCCGAGATCACCCGTGGCACAACATCCAACGGGAAGGGGCGTTCCTTGCCGGACAGCGAGAACGTCACACCCTGGTCGAGATAGGCACGCCCGAGGGCCTCCACACGGGCCTCCACGAGGTCGGACTGATCCTCGTCGGCCATGGCCTTGTAGATACCGCGGTACGGTGTCCGCACCTCGCCGGCGGCATCGAACATCTCGTCATAGGCCTTGCCGTACGGGCCTTTTGCGTACCCGCCGAAGTTGCCGGTGAAATTCTCCCCGGTGGTTGCGTCGCCCGCGCCCTTCGCCGACCGGCTGCCGGAACCGGAACCCTTGGTCGAACCGGACTTGGCGGAGGCCGTCCGTCCCGACGAGGTGGACGACGCCGCTTTCGCGGCTGCGGACTTACGCGCCGCCTTCTTGGCTGGCGCACTTGTCGATGCGGGGGTCATAAACTGCCATGGTGCTACAGAATGCCGAAATTGGCAGGACGTCGACCGGCCGTGTCATCGACGAAGCCGCACCGCCGTTCCGGGGCCACCGATCAGGATGATCGGCGCGCGGCGATCACCCGCCGCTTGACCCTGCGCACCACATTCGCCGCCCGCGTCCGCGCACGGGGTCCGACCTTGGGCAAGGGCGCCGCGAGCACCATCGCCGCGATCGTGTCGAGCGCGACGTCGAGCACCTCGCCGTCCGACGGCGGCGGCACGTCGCCGGCGTCGTGTTCGGGCGACACCACCAGATCGTCGAGGTCACCGACGACGTCGTAGCCGGCGTCGCGAACCGCCGCGACCATCCGCCGGGACTCACCCGCCGCCCACTCCCGGCTCTTGTCCGAGAGTCCCTGCGGCGGGCCGGACGGCGCCTCGAACAGGATCTCCCCGATCACCTGACCCTTGATGATCCGCTCGTATCGGCGCCACTCGATGACGTCCGGCTGCAGGCGGCGGTTGAGGCCGCGCAGGAATTCCGCCTGCGGCGCGGACAGCGAGCTGTTCAGGCTGGGGACCGGGATCCGCAGCGGGACCGGATCGATGTTCATCACGCGCAGGAACCGATCCCAGAGCGTGTCGCCCGACGCGGCCCCGCGGGGCGGCACCGTGACGATGTGGACGCGCTCGGGTCCGACGAAACGGGACCAGCGTTCCAAGATGCCGACGTAGTCCTGGAACTCCCAGAACGGCTCCTCGTCGACCTCGTCGGCGGGGGCATCGTCAGCGGGGGTACTGACGACAACGGGACCGCCGGTCCGGCGCCCCTCGGAAGCGAAGGCCACCGAATCCACGAACTCGTCGAACGACGCCCGGCGCTGGTTCTTCACGTTCTCCTGCCACACGGACGGGAGCTGGCGGCCGAGGTCGCGGACGGTCGCGATCACGTGGACCTCGTCGGCGAAGGACAGGTCGGCCATCAACCGTTCGATCTGGTCGACGGTCGCGGTGCTGTACAGCTCGTGCGACAGCAGCGAGACCTGCGGCCACGCCCGGATCTGACCGAGGAGCGTCGGCCAGGTGCCGGCGAAGGCGGGATCGACCCAGTCGAGGTATCGCTCCGGCTGCAGATGGACCGCGGCATGGAAGTGATCCGAGATCACGTTGCCCGGGTACAGCAGCCCGGAGGACTGCAACGCCAGGTCGCGGTTTCGCCAGAGTCGATCCTGGAGGTGTGTGGTCCCGGTCTTGGGAAGGCCGATGTGTACGTAAACGACGGACATGATGGGTCCACCGTAGACATAAGTTCACGATGATTCTTATCCGCCGACGCGGCGGCCCGTCGTTCCCGACGCACGGATTTTGGCGGGCTGACCCCGGCTGGTAATGTTGTGCGCTGTTGCGGTGACGCCGTGGAGATGCTTCACGCGCCGACGCCGCCCGGTGCGAGTTCAGCCCCAGGGCCGACCGCCCGACCCGAACAGACAGACATATCCACCAGCAACGACAGAGGTAACACGCGTGGCAAACATCAAGTCTCAGATCAAGCGCAATCGCACCAACGAAGCGAACCGCCAGCGCAACCAGTCGGTGAAGTCGGCCCTTCGTACCGCGATCCGCAGCTTCCGTGAGGCTGTCGAGTCCGGCGACAAGGCGAAGGCCGCCGAGCTCGGCCAGACCGCCAGCCGCAAGCTCGACAAGGCTGCCAGCAAGGGCGTCATCCACGCCAACCAGGCCGCCAACAAGAAGTCGGCCATCGCCCTCGCGGTCAACAAGCTCTGATCTGACGCCGACCCCGGTCGGTCCGACGGTTGATCCGTCGCCACATCTCCATACCTCGATCACCCCGGCAGCATCCACGCGGTTGCCGGGGTGATCGACGTTTCTGTCTGGCGCCCTACCGCTGGTTTCAGTGTCAGGGTTGTCTAGCCACTTCGGTGGTGGTTGGGTTCTGACCATCAGGCATCTGGCTCTACCGCTGGTTACCGCCCCTGGCTGTATTGGGCTGGTGTTGGCTCATTGTGCCGATGCCTGGTGTGTCAGGACCGGCCGGCGTGACTTGATAGGAGCGTGGCATCGCCCCGACTGAGATGTGTCCGCCGACCGGCCCGACTGTCGCCACTCCACTCTGACAGGAAGGCATCTTCCATGATCGTTATCGGTGCCGATGTGCACAAGCGCACGCACACCTTCGTCG
>NZ_LZMP01000028.1:0-49118 GCF_001691435.1 Gordonia sp. UCD-TK1
CATCGACCCATGGTCGAACGGACGATTGCCTGGCTCACCCGCGGTAACCGGCGGGTGCCCTACCGTGGAATCGAACGCAACAACAACTGGCTGCACCACCGCGCCGCCGCGATCAACCTACGCCGCCTGATCACCCTCGGACTGACTACCACCAACGGCACCTGGACACTGGCCACCGCCTGAACCGCGGCACCGCCGCCCCACCTAGATCGATCACCACGACCACACCCCGGAACCGACACATCCCCGCAGCAGGAACCTCAACCCAGGCTGGACCCTAATTCAGCAGGCTCCTAATCCGAAAGGAGCGACCCCATTGCTCCCTGAGGTGTGAGGAGCGATAGCGACGAGCCACGAAGGGCCTGGTGAGACACGTTGCGGAGCCCTTCGTGGCTCGCTTCGCTCGCACCTCAGGGAGCAGGGGTAGCAGGCACTCCGACGTCAGCGAGCCGGAGTGAGGTGGCGGAGAGCTACAGGATCGGCGCCGGCGAGTAGCCCGCGGCGTCGGGGTACTGCCCGATGATCTTCTCCGCGGCCGCGATGACGTCGGCGACCTGCTGTTCGGCGGCACCGACGAAGGCCGTCTTGTCGGCCAGCAACGCGTCGAGCTGCGCGCGGTCGAGCGGGATACGGTCGTCGGCGGCGAGCCGGTCGAGGAGGTCGGGTTCGCGTCCCTCCTCCCGCATGGCGAGCGCGACCGCGACCGCGTTCTCCTTGATCGCCTCGTGCGCGGTCTCCCGCCCGACGCCGGCGCGCACCGCGGCCATCAGGACCTTGGTGGTCGCGAGGAACGGCAGATAACGGTCGAGCTCGTTGGCGATCACCGCCGGGTAGGCGCCGAACTCGTCGAGCACGGTCAAGAAGGTCTCCATCAGTCCGTCGATCGCGAAGAACGCGTCGGGCAGGGCCACGCGACGGACGACCGAGCAGAAGACGTCGCCCTCGTTCCACTGCGCGCCCGCCAGTTCGGCGGCCATCGAGCCGTATCCGCGGAGTACGACCGCGAGCCCGTTGACGCGTTCGCAGCTGCGGGTGTTCATCTTGTGCGGCATCGCCGAGCTGCCGACCTGACCGGGCTGGAAGCCCTCGGTGACCAGCTCGTGGCCCGCCATCAGCCGGATGGTGTGGGCCAGCGACRACGGCGCGGCCGCCAGCTGCACGAGTGCCGACACCACGTCGTGGTCGAGCGACCGCGGATAGATCTGGCCGACCGAGGTGAACGAGCGGGCGAACCCGAGGTGGTCGGCGACCCGGCCCTCGAGGTCGGCGAGCTTCACCGCGTCGCCACCGAGGAGGTCGAGCATGTCCTGCGAGGTGCCCATCGGCCCCTTGATCCCGCGCAGCGGGTAGCGGTCGATGAGTTCGCGCAACCGGGTGAGCGCGATCATCAGCTCGTCGGCCGCCGAGGCGAACCGCTTGCCGAGCGTGGTGGCCTGGGCGGCGACGTTGTGACTGCGTCCGGCCATCACCGTCGACGAGTAGTCGGCGGCGCGCGCGACGATGCGCGCGAGCACGGCCACCCCGTGGGCGTGGACGTGTTCGAGCGAACGCAGGATCTGCAGCTGCTCGACGTTCTCGGTGAGGTCGCGGCTGGTCATGCCCTTGTGGATCTGCTCGTGGCCGGCCAGGGCGTTGAACTCCTCGATCCGGGCCTTCACATCGTGGCGGGTGACCCGTTCACGCTCCGCGATGGATGCGAGATCGACCTGGTCGACGACGCGTTCGTAGTCGGCGATGGCGTCGGCCGGTACATCGATGCCGAGGTCGCGCTGCGCCTTGAGGACCGCGATCCACAGTCGCCGTTCGAGCTCGATCTTGGTGCTCGCCGACCACAGTTCGGCGAGATCGGCGGAGGCATAGCGGCTGGCCAGGACGTTGGCGATGACGGGCTTCGACACCCGGTCAGTGTAGGTCGCGGCCGTCGCGATCCTCAAAACCCGGAGAGGGCCGCGCACGCGCGGTCAGAATGCGATGCACGCTCCATTGGACCCGTAACCCTGTCGCACGCGGACGAACGTCGGCGCCGACACCTTCCCGTTCTGCACGGCATACAGATACTTGTCACCGGTCCGGTGTGGGACCCACGTGGTCGAGGCGAGAGCCCCCTGAGGCAGGTCGCGGCCGACGAAACGCGGCGGCAGACCCGCCTTGACCTCGAAGAACTCGACCCAGCCGGACGAGTTGACCGCCACGGTCAGCGGATAGGTGCAGCCGGTGCCGTAGACCGCCGAGGAGAACGGGATCGACGCATCGACCCGCCCGGCCGGCGCCGCCTGCGCCGTCGGGGCGACGAACGCCGTGGCCCCCATGACCGCCGCGCCGAGCGCGGCCCCGACTCCCACCATCCATCGTCTCGCTGACACGCGATCCCCTTCCCCGTCGGTGACCTGACGCCCCATCGTGTCATCGCCGCGTCCACCGCGCGGTGAGTTCGCGAGGTTCGGCCCGGGCGCTCCGTCCGGTCACTCCCGCGGGGCGAGGACGTCGACGACGTCGAGCAGCGCGTCGCGCACCGCGTCGACCGGTCGCACCGCCGTCTGGGACAACGCTCCCACGATGGCTCCGTCCTCGATGCCGATCAGTTGCGCAATGTGCGCCGGATCGGCGACCCGGTGCGACTTCACCAGGACCTCGCAGTGGTGGAACGCCAGCGATTGTCCCCGACTCGCGACGACCTCGCGCAGAAGCGGATACCGCGCCGCGAGCGCGATCATCTCGTACCGCGCGGACAGCTGCTGGAGGGTGGTGTCGGAGCCGACGAAGACGTCGGCGAGGGCACCCGCCGTCGCCGTGCTGCCCCGGTGCCGGCGCGGAAGGGCGTTGCAGCGGGCGGCGACTGCGGTCTCGTCGTGCGCGCACAGATTGGCGGCGGCCTCGGCCATCAGGTCGTCGAGGGAACCGAAGTAATAGGTGGTCGACGCCAGCGGTAGTTGCGCGCGCTCGGCCACCGCGCGATGACGCACTGCATCGAAGCCTCCTTCGAGCAGCAACTCGCCGGCAGCCTCGATCAGTCGAGACCGCCGCCGCGCACCCTTCGGTGTCGCCGCCGAGGTCATCATGGGAGTCAATGCTGCCAAAGGGCCGGTACCGTCGTATCGCTTTCACCAAAGCGATACACGCCCAGGCGGATTCCCGTATAAGCCCGCTGACCTCGGCGGAATGCCCGACGGCGGTCGACCGTCAGTCGGACGTCGGACAGAGGGGTACGACGACCACACCCGCGGTTACCGTGACCTCATGCAGTTCGACGGCCTCCATGCTGTCGCCGATTACGCGGCGCTCTACACCTGTCTGCGGCAGGTCGCGTTCGCCGACTTCCTGCGCGAACGGCTCGGTAGCTTCGAGTCGCGCTGCGACCCGGCGGAGCGGTCCGTCGTCTTCACCTCGACGGCCTCGTCCGACCCGGACGGGCAGCGCGACTGTGTCCGTTCACGTGCCACCCTGATCGCGGTCATCGAATCGGACGCGATCGTGTGGGGGTGGGCCCATCCCCGCGGCGAACCGGCGGGTCCAGCCGCCGCGCTGCGCGACGTCGGCGCCCGATTCGGCGTCGATGATTTCGCCGTTCCCCGGGTGTCGTTGCCGCCCAGCCTGTCTCGCGACCAGATCGCCGACTACCGGACAGAGGCGATCGACATCGTGGCCGCGGCCGCGGTCGAGAGCACCGGGATCAGTCCGTACTGGACGGCACAGCACGACGACGGGGATCTCGCGGTGTACCTCCTCGACGACGTCGCGCTGCCCGAACCGACCTTCGCCGACTTCGCCACCACGATGCCGACGGTGATGAGATCACTTGCGGTCAACGATCATCGGGTGGCGATCCACGGGATGGCCGCCCGCCGCGGCTGGCACATCAGCTGGCGCACCGGCTCCGACGGCGGCCGGTCGCCGATCTGCGACGTCACCGACGGCGAGTCGGTGGCGCACGTCGAGTTCGACCGGCGCGCGCGGCCCGTCGACTTCAGCTGTGAACTCGTCGGGCAGGCCTGAGACACTCGCCGTTCGCCCCACGCCGGCGTGCGGAACCGTGCGACGATCGGGACATGTCCCCCGACAGTCACGAGGACCCCGACATCACCCATCTCCGGCAGGCGATCGACCTCGCCGCCCGGGCCCGGACGCGCGGCGACCACCCGTTCGGCTCACTGCTCGTGGCGCCGGACGGCAGCGTGGTCGCCGAAGCGATAAATTCCGTGGACACCGCGGGTGACCCGACCGGGCATGCCGAGACGAACGTCGTCCGCGCGGTCGGGCACCTCGATCTCGACACGCGCGCCGAGCTGACGCTGTACACCAGCACCGAGCCGTGCGCCATGTGCGCCGGCGCGATCTACTGGGCCGGGGTCGGGACGGTCGTCTACGCGCTCGGCGAGGACGACCTGCGGGAGATGACCGGCGACGATCCCGCCAATCCCACGCTGGCGATGCCGTGCCGACGGATCTTCGAGGCGGGCAGTCGGCCGATCGTGGTACGCGGTCCGTTCGCGATCGACGCCGCACACGAGGTCCACGCCGGTTTCTGGCAGCACAGCTGAGAGGAATTCCTCACAACGGTGCGCGTCGGGAGCCATTCCGTTGCGGCGGGACGGGGGTCGGCCATTACCCTGTTGACTCGATGACCCGAGTGCCAGACCTCCCCAGCAATCCCGACGAACACGCCCGTGCGTTCGTCGGGCGTCGTGCTGTCCTGGCCGCCGGCCTCGGCGCCGCCGCCCTGGGGGTCGCCGCGTGCTCGGGGTCGACCCCGCCGACGTCGGTGGAGCCGCGCAAGCTCGAGGGCCGGGCCGACGACGAACTACCGGTCGAGGCGTCACCGCCACCGGTCACCGGCGGCCCGCCGCTGATCACCGGCAGCTTCCGCTCGGCGCGCATGGCCGGGCGTGACACGCGCTGGGCCGTCGCCCGGCCCAACGGGGTGACGGGCACCCTCCCCGTCGTCGTCGTGCTGCACGCACTCAACACCAACGAGAAGTCGATCTTCGGGCCGAAGCTCGAGATGCAGTCGGTGATGCAGCAGTACGTCGACGCCGGGAACGCGCCGTTCGCGCTGGCCGCCGCCGACATCGGGCGCAACTACTATCACCGACGCACCGACGGCGCCGACGGGGGCGCGATGATCCTCGACGAGTTCCTGCCGATGCTCGCGAGCAATCCGGACCTGGACCTGTCCACCGAACGCATCGGCCTGTTCGGATGGTCGATGGGCGGGTACGGCGCGTTGCGCCTGGCGGCCATGCTGGGTTCGCCGCGGGTCGCCGCGGTCGCGGTCAGCTCCCCCGCGATGTGGGCCGACCCGCGCAACTTCCCGCCGCGCGCCTTCGACGGCCTCGCCGACTACCAGGCGAACTCGCTGTTCGGGGCCCAGCCGAAGTTCGCGAAGATCCCGCTGCTGATCAACATCGGCTCGAGCGACCAGTTCTACACCTACACGCGGCAGTGGGCCGCCGGACTCCGGCCACCGGCGGCGTTCGGGACCGCGGCGGGTGGTCACACCAATCGCTACTGGCGCAGCGTCCTGCCCGAGCAGGTCGAGTTCCTCGGGCGGAACCTGGCGGTCTGAGTCGACCGTCGTTCCCTATTTCGTTCTCGCACAACCGATTTCGGTGATCGGGAATGGGACGAGGGAGCGAGACTCAGATGCTGATCCGGCCCTCGAGGGCGTTGCGGCCGATGTCGCGGCGGAAGTGCGAACCGGGGAGCTTGATGTTCGCGATCCGCGCGTAGGCCTGCTCGCGAGCTTCGGCAAGATCGGCGCCGGTGCCCACCACCGCGAGCACCCGCCCACCCGAGGAGACGACGGCTCCGTCGGCGTTGCGCGCGGTGCCGGCGTGCAGCACCCCGTCGGTGTCGGCACCGGTGATGAGGTCGCCGGTGCGCGGCTTGCCGGGGTAGTTCTCCGCGGCGACCACGACGGTGACCGCGGCCCCGTCGCGCCACTGCAGCGGCGGTAGGTCGGCGAGGGTGCCGGTGGCGGTCGCGTGCAGCGCCTGCCCGAGCGGCGATTCGAGCAGGGCCAGCACCGCCTGGGTCTCCGGATCGCCGAAGCGACAGTTGAATTCGACGACGGCGGGCCCGTCCGACCCGATCGCCAGACCGGCGTACAGCAGGCCGGAGAACGGGATGCCTCGTCGAACCATCTCGGCGGCAACGGGTTTGACGACCTCGTCGACGATGCGCGTGGTCATCTCGGCGGGCAGCCAGGGCAACGGCGTGTAGGCACCCATCCCGCCGGTGTTCGGTCCGGCGTCGTCGTCCCCGACGCGCTTGTGGTCCTGGGCGGGCAGCAGGGGCACCACGGTCTCGCCGTCGACGAGGCAGAACAGCGACACCTCCGGCCCGTCGAGGAAGCTCTCCAGCAGGACGGGGTGGCCGCTCTCGAGGCACTCGGCCGCGTGATCGCGGGCGACGTCACGGTCCGCGGTGACGACGACGCCCTTGCCCGCGGCCAGACCGTCGTCCTTGACGACCCAGGTCGGGCCGAACCGGTCGAGTGCGGCGTCGAGCCGGGCGGGATTGTCGACGATCTCGGCGTGGGCGGTCGTGACCCCCGCGGCCTTCATGACGTCCTTCGCGAAGGCCTTCGACCCCTCGATCTGCGCGGCCTCAGCACTCGGACCGAAGGTCGCGATGCCGGCCGCGCGCAGGGCGTCGGCGACCCCGAGGACCAGGGGCACCTCGGGACCGATGACCACGAGGTCGGCGCCGATCTCGCGTGCCAGCGCGACGACCGCGTCGCCGGAGACGGCGTCGACGGGATGGTTCGTGGCGATCGACGAGGTGCCGGCGTTGCCCGGGGCGACGTGCAGGTCGGTGACCGCCGGATCGTTCGCCAGACCGATGAGGAGGGCATGTTCGCGGCCGCCCGAGCCGATCACGAGTACGCGCACGTCCATGACTCTAAACGCCGGTACCCGTGACCGCCCAAACGGTGTCGGCGCCGGTCAGCTCGTGGGCTGGGTGAGGTCGTACAGGGTCACGCCGTCGACGGTGACGGCGGTGAAGTTCTCCTGCACCCAGGTGCTGATCTGCGACGACGGTTGCGACGAGTTGCCGCCCATGCCGCCCCCCATACCGGGACCAGAACCGCCACCGATGAAGTAGTGGATCTTCTTCGCGGCCACGAGCTGCTGGAATTCGGCCAGGGTCGGCGACGGATCGCTGCCGTTGAATCCGCCGATCGGCATCACCGAGTGTCCGGTCTCGAGCTGGTAGCCCGACGCCGACATCGAGCCCACGGCAGCTGCGACCCACGTGTACTCGTCGGCGTCGGCGGTGAGCCTGTCCACGAGCGCCGCCGACGGCGTCGAACCGCGGAGCAGTCCTCCGGCGCCGTCGCCACCGCGACCGCCCCCATCCTGTTGACCCATACCGGGCATCCCCTGCCCGGGTGCTCCCAATCCCTGCGGTGGCATGCCGGGCATGCCCCGTCCGCCGGGTCCACCCGGGCCACCTCGTCCACCCGGTCCACCGCCACCGGGACCGAATTCGCCCTCGACGCGCGGTCCGGCGGTGATGATGGATCCGCTCTTCTCGGTCGCGATCGTGTCGACGGTGTAGGCGACCGGCCCGGCCAGGCCGGCCATGATGGCCCCGATGAGCGCTGCGGTCGCCAAGCTCCGACGCTGGGCGAAGACCATGGCCACCGCGGCGAGCAGCCCCACGACGAGGACCGCGTATCGCAGCCACGGCACGAAGTCGGGTGTGCGAGCGAGCAGGACGAAGCCCCAGATCGCGGCGGCCGCGACGGAGATCCCGAGCGCGATCCGCACCCACAGCCGGTCCCGGTGCGACCAGCACACCGCGGCGCCGCCCGCGACGACCGCGGCGACCGCGGGAGCCAGTGCCGCCGTGTAGTACTGGTGGAAGATGCCGGCCATGAAGCTGAAGACGCCCATCGTGACCAGCAGCCAGAGCGACCAGACGGCCAGATACGCACGGCGCGGGCCGGTTCGGCGGGCCCTGCCGATCAGTACGAGCGCCACGGCGGCGAGGATCAGGCCGGTCGGGATGAGTGAGGCGATCTGACCGCCCTGCGCGGGTTCGAACATCCGCAGCCAGCCGGTCTCGCCCCACGCGCCGCCCCCGCCTCCGGGGCCACCCGGTCCACCGCCCATGCCCTCCATCGCGTTTCCCCCACCACCGGGGACGACGGCGCCGGTCTCGTTGCCGTTGAGCCGGCCCAGGCCGTTGTAGCCGAGGGTCAACTCGAGGATCGAGTTGTTCTGCGAGCCACCGATGTACGGACGCGACGACGCGGGCCACAGCTCGACGGCGAGAATCCACCAGCCGGCGCTGACGATCATCGCGCCGAGCGCGGCGAACAGTTGTCCGATCCGGCGCAACCAACCGCGCGGCCCGAAGGCGAGGTAGGTGACCGCCAGCGGCGGCACGATCAGCATGACCTGGAGTTGCTTGGTGAGGAATCCGAATCCGACGAACACGCCGGTCAGAACCAGCCATCGCCACCGTCCGTCCTCGAGTCCCTTCATCATCGACCAGACCGCGGCGATCATCAGCAGGATGAGCAGCGCCTCGGGGTTGTCGAAGCGGAACATCATCGCCGCGACCGGTGTCACCGCGAGGGTCACCCCCGCGACGATGCCGGCCCAGTGGCCGAAGTACTTCCGGGTGATCACGTAGAGCAGCGCCACCGAGGCGACGCCCATCAGCGCCTCGGGCACCAGGATCGACCACGAGTTGACCCCGAAGATCCGGGCGCTGAGCCCCGGAATCCACAGCGAGGCAGGCGGTTTGTCGACCGTGATGGAGTTCGCCATGTCCGACGACCCGAAGAACCAGGCCTTCCACGACTGGGAGCCGGCCTGGATGGCAGCCGAGTAGAAGGAGTTGGCCCACCCGTTGATCGACAGGTTCCACAGGTAGGCCACCGTGGTGCCGACCAGTAGCGCCGCCAGCGAGAGACGTTCCCAGATGGCACTTTTCGCCGGGGATCGCGTCACTCCTGACGAGTCCGCGGGCGCAACGGAGCCCACCGGGGAGACGAGGGTGGTACTCATGCGGCAACCTCCGTGTGGTGAGCGGGTGCCTTGCGGAACACCCAGCGGAGACCGACGAACCGGGTGAGCGTCGCCACCAGGTTCGCGATCACCAGGATCATCAGTTCGATGTGTTTCGTCGCGTCGGGGGCGACGGTGTGGAGAACGAACAGCGCACCCGAGGTGACGACCCAGCCGAAGAGGAAGACGCCGAGGCCGAAGAGCTGGTGGCGCAGGGCGTTGTCGCGTCCGCGGATGCCGAAGCTGAAGCGCCGGTTGGCGGCGGTGTTGAGGACCGCGGTGATCGCGAGCGCGACCACGTTGGAGACCTGGGCGCCCAGGAACGAGTGCAGCGCCAGGAACAGGACCGCGTAGGCGAGCGTCGAGGCCACGCCCACCACGCAGAAGCGGGCGAGCTGACCGACCATGCCCGCCGGCACGCCGTCGAGCTGCGGTCCCGCAGCCCGGTCCCGGCCGATCGAGGCGCGTAACTGGGCGATCGGGAGTCGACCCATCGCGAGCGCGAGACCCACGCGCGCACAGCCTTTCAGATCCGCGATCGCGGTCGGCACGATGTCGACGGTGCTGTCGGGGTCGTCGACCCAGTCCACCGGCACCTCGGCGATGCGCAGACCGATCTGTTCGGCGAGGACCAGGAGTTCGGTGTCGAAGAACCAGCCGGTGTCGGCGACGAACGGCAGCAGTTCGCGGGCGATCTCGGTGCGCATGGCCTTGAATCCGCATTGCGCATCGGAGAACCGGGCGCCCATCGCGGTGCGCAGCATCAGGTTGTACGAGCGGGAGATGAACTCGCGCTTGGGCCCTCGGACCACGCGTGCGGAGCGGTTGAGCCGCGTCCCGATCGCGATGTCGGAGTGCCGCGACACCAGCGGGGCGATGAGCGGCATCAGGGCGTTGAGGTCGGTCGAGAGGTCGACGTCGCAGTACGCGACGATCTCGGCGTCACTGTGCTGCCACACCGCGCTCAGCGCGCGTCCGCGGCCCTTCTGCTCGAGATGGACGACCCGAACGCCCTCGAGTTCACCGGCCAGCGCGACGGCGATCTCGAGGGTGTCGTCGGTGCTGGCGTTGTCGGCGACGGTGATCCGCGACGCGTACGGCACATGCGCGCGCAGGTGGTCGGCCAGGCGTCGCACCGACGAGGCGATGTCGTCCTGCTCGTTGTAGACGGGGACCACGATGTCGAGTACTGGATTGGACGTGGAGGTGTCGGCGAGGGTGTACATCTGCGCCGTGGCGCCCGGCGGTGCTTCTGGGATCATGCGGGCAACTCTCGGTTCCCAGCCTCGCGTCACCCTGCATGTGAACTGCCAGGTTCCTGTGAGCGTTTGGCCGCGCGCACGCCGCGGTGTGGACGGAGGGCGTCGGCGTGTCCGAGGGCGCCACTACATTGGGGCGCATGGCCGCAACCCTCGCCCCGGACCAGCTGACCGCCGCCAACCGCGTCATCACCAGCCTGGCCGGTGAGGGCGCCGCGCTGCGCGACGACCAGCTCCGGGCCGTGACCGCACTGGCCGGCCGGCCCGCCGATCCCACCGAGCACGGCGCACGCGTGCTGGTCGTCCAGGCGACGGGGTGGGGCAAGTCGGCGGTCTACTGGTCGGCGACCGCGATCATCCGGGCGGGTGGCGGGGGGCCGACGCTCATCGTGTCGCCGCTGCTGTCGCTCATGCGCGACCAGGTGGCAGCCGCCGCTCGCGGTGGGTTGTCGGCGGCGACGCTCAACTCGTCCAATGTCGACGAGTGGTCCATGATCGAGGCCCAGCTGCGCGCAGGCGACCTCGACGTGCTGCTCGTGTCACCGGAACGGCTCGCCAATCCGGGCTTCGGTCGCCGGGTTCTCGACGCCTTGGCCGGCAACCTCGGCCTGCTCGTCATCGACGAAGCACATGCGGTCTCCGACTGGGGCCACGACTTCCGCCCGGACTACCGCCGCGTCGCCGACGTGCTGCGTACCGTCAACCCGACGACGCCCGTGCTGGCCACCACCGCGACCGCCAACGCCCGTGTCACCGAGGACGTGGCGGCTCAGCTTGACGCCGGGGCCGGTGGTGAGCCCACGCTCGTCCTCCGCGGGCCGCTGGCACGAAAGTCGCTGCACCTCAACGTCCTCGACGGCCTGTCCCCGGTCCAGCGGTACGGGTGGGTCGCGCAGTCGCTGCCTTCGCTGCCGGGGTCGGGCATCGTCTACGTGCTGACCGTCGCCGACGCCGACCGCCTGGTCGAGGCGATCCGGGCCGTCCATGGCGACGCCGTCGCGGTGGCGGCCTACACCGGCCAGCTCGACGCCGACCGCCGCCATGAGCTCGAGGACGCGTTGCTGCGCAACGAGGTCAAGGCGCTGGTCGCGACGTCGGCGCTCGGAATGGGTTACGACAAGCCAGATCTCGGCTTCGTGGTGCATGTCGGGTCACCGCCGTCGCCGGTCTCCTACTATCAGCAGGTCGGCCGTGCCGGACGCGCCCTCGACGACGCCGTCGTGATGCTGCTGGCGTCGCAGACCGACGACCGGATCTGGGACCATTTTGCGACCGCGACCATCCCCGATCCCGACAAGATGCGTGACCTGCTCGCCGCCCTGGAATCCGCGGCGGAGCCGCAGTCGGTGGTGCAGCTCGAGGCCGCCACCCGCTTCCGGCGCACGCGTATCGAGTTGATGCTCAAGCAACTGGCGGTCGACGGCGTCACCGACCGGACCGCCGACGGGTGGGTCGTCACCGGCAAGCCCTGGACCTACGACGCCGAGCACTACGACGGCATCCTCGCCGTGCGCCGTCGGGAGGCCGACATCATGCGCGCCTACATCGCGGGCCGCACGTGCCTCATGCGGTTGCTGACCGAATCCCTCGACGACCCGCAGGCCGCGGACTGCGGACGCTGCTCGGTCTGCCGGGGCGCCCTCAGCGAAGGACTCCCCGATTCGGTCGACGCCGAGATCGTCCGCACCGTGACCTCGACGCTGCGTCGCAAGGCCCAGACCCTGGACCCCCGCAAGATGTGGCCCGGTGGCGAATTCGGGCGTCGCGGAAGAATTTCCGCCGATCTCCTGGCCGAGCCGGGTCGTGTCCTGGCCCATGCCGACGCCCCGGAGTGGGTCGAGGTGCTGGCCGCGGCCCGCAACGGCGACGAGCGCGCGCTCGCAGAGTTGGGCGACGCCGCGGTCGCGACGCTGGCCGCGTGGGTGCGCGACCCCGGCATCCGGGCCGACGTCATCGTGTCGCTCCGGCTGACCGGCACCGTCCTGGCCGAGACCCTGGCCGACCACCTGCGGAAGGTCGGGAAACGCGAGGGCGGCAGTTTTCCCGTGCGCATGGGCGATCCGCCCACCGACGCGACCGGCGCGGTCGAGGCCGCGTACTGGCGGGACCACCTCGGCGACCCACCCGACGTCGCGGGCCGCGCCGTGCTGCTCGTGGTCGACGCCAACGGCTCGGGCTGGCCGATCACCCTGGCCGCCGCCGCCCTCCGCGAGGCCGGCGCCACCGCGGTGCTACCGCTGCTGATCCACCGGACGGTGTGAGCCCTACGCAAACCCACCCCTTTTCGGCATACCCAGCACCCTGACGAGGGGTGGGTTCGCCGAAAAGCGGTGGGTTTGCCGACGGTCGGGTCAGTCGGCGACGTACTCGCCGTACCCGAGCGAGCGAAGGCTCGCGCGGATCTTCTCGGCCGCGGCGTCGAGGTCCTCGGGACGGGCGTTCTTGTTCGCGTGCGCGAGGTCGAAGGTCTGCATCGAGAGTGCCGGGAACACGTGGACGTGCACGTGCGGGACTTCGAGGCCGGCGATGAGCAGGCCCATCCGCGGCGCGTCGAAGGCGTCTTTCACCGCGCGACCCACGTTCTGCGCGACCGCGCTGAGGTGCGCGAACGCGGCGGTGTCCATCTGCTCCCAGTGGTCGACCTCGGCGCGGGGAACCACCAGGACGTGACCGGGCGTGACCGGTTCGATCGTGAGGAACGCGACCGCCTCGCCGTCCTTCCAGACGAATCGACCCGGGAGATCGCCATTGATGATCATGCTGAAGACCGATGCCATGGGCCGAGTCTAGGGGGTGCGGGCGTCGCCACGGTGACGCCGCCGGCGACGGCGAGTGTTGTCCCGGGATGTCAGGGGTCCATGACATTCTTTTCGGTGTGAGTGGGCCAGAATCATCCCGGGCAGGACGCACGTCCCGAGCCCTCGTCGGATCCAGCGACGTCCTGGCCCGCGCCCAACGGTTCCCCCGCCTCCGGTACATGGGCTCCAAATACCGGCTGCTGCCCCACCTCGAACGCACCTTCGCCGACATCGGCGGATCCACCGCGGTCGACGCCTTCTCGGGTTCCGGGGTGGTGTCCTATCTGCTGAAGGCGCAGGGCTTCGAGGTCGTCAGCAACGACTTCCTCAACTTCCCGCACATCATCACCCGCGCGTCGGTGGCCAATTCGAGTGTCCGGCTCGGGCCGGAACTGATCGAGGCCATCTGCGGTCCGCCCGCCGACGATCGGGACTACATCTCGCGGACGTTCGACGGGTTGTACTTCACCACCGAGGACCGTGCGTTCCTGGACTCCGCGTGGTCGCACATCGACGCACTGCGCGGTTACCGACGCGATCTCGCGATCGCCGCCCTCGTCCTCTCGGCTGCGCGCAAACAACCCCGTGGCGTGTTCACCTTCACCGACTCGACGCGTTACGCCGACGGTCGTCGCGACCTGACGATGTCGCTGCGCGACCACTTCCGTCTGCGGGCGGCCGCGGACTACAACGCCACCGTGTTCAGCAACGGACGCAACAGCCGGAGCGTGCAGGGCGACATCTTCGACCTCGAATTACCCTGGGCAGCACCGGACCTCGTGTACCTCGATCCTCCGTACGCCCCGCCGACCGACGACAACGACTACATCAAGCGTTACCACTTCCTCGAAGGCCTGTCGGCCTACTGGCGCGGCATGAGCATCATGGAGAACACGAAGACCAAGAAGCTGCCGAAACGCTTCACCCCCTTCGCCTACAAGCGGACCATCGAGGACGCGCTGCTGCGCACCTTCGAGCATTTCGAGGACGCCGGCGCCATCGTGCTGTCGTACTCGTCGAATGCGTTGCCCGGCAAGGACCGCATCGTCGACCTGCTCGGTAAGGTCAAGCCGTCGGTGGAGGTCATCGCGATCGACCACAAGTACAGCTTCGGCACCCACGCCGCCGCGACCCGCCGCGACGTGAGCGAGTACCTGTTCATCGGCCGGGACTGAGTGGACGACTCTCCACGATGAGCACCGCGGGCGACTTCGACGACTACCTGCAATCGTTGGGACGGTTGACGTCTCACGTCGACCCGACCGCGTCGACGCCGGAGGCCGAGCGGATCACGCAGGCCACGGCGCGTCTCGGCGAACTCCTCGACACCGACATCGCGGGACTGGCGGCGTGGGTGCGCGACAACCCCACCGATGTCCCTGTACTGGGGCTCGCCGTCGGGCTGTCCCAGGAGAAGCTGAAGAACGCCCTGCGCGACCGGTTCGACACCAGCGGCTGGCATGCATTGGCGCGCGCACAACCGGTCGAGCTAGTGACCTGGCTCGACACCGAGTTCGACCTGGTCCGCATGCTGCGCACCCAGCTGTCCCGCACGTTCACCTTCGCCGACATTCTCGTGGCCCGCGCCGGCACCCGCGCCACCGCCACCCGCGCGGGCGCATCGGGCCGGCGTATCGAGGACGAGATCGAGGACATCGCCCGCGACATCGGCCTCGACTACGTCACCCGCTCGCGGTTCGCGGGACGCAACGGCCGGACCGCGCCCGCCGACCTCATCGTCGGCGACCCGTCGTCGGCCGACATCGTGGTCGCGGCCAAGGGCTTCGACTCGACCGGTTCCAAACTCACCGACGCGGTCCGTGAGATCGAGGAGATGGCCGAGGTGCGGTTGCCGACCCAGCTCGTCCTCGCGGTGATCGACGGGATCGGCTGGAAGTCACGGCAATCCGACCTACGCCGCATCCACCAGCTGTGGGCCAACCGGCAGATCGACGGGATGTACACGCTCGTCGGACTCGACCGGTTCCGCGACGACGTCACCGAGTTCGCCACGTTGCGCCGGTTGATCTAATCGGCCTCCGCGAGCGGTAGGCGCACCCAGAACGTCGCTCCCACACCGGGGCTCGCGTCCACGCCGACGCGGCCGCCGTGCGCGGCGACCAGTGCCGCGACGATCGAGAGGCCGAGGCCGCTACCGCCGCCGGAGCCGCGATGTCGGGACGAGTCCCCGCGGTAGAAGCGCTCGAAGACGCGCTCGGCGTCCTCCGGCGAGAGCCCCGGCCCGGTGTCGGCGACGGTCAGCACCGCCTCCCCGGGGCTCGCGGCGTCGTCGACGCTCACCCCGACCGTGATCGAGGCGTCCGCCGGGGTGTGGTTCACGGCGTTGCCGATGAGGTTGCGCAGCACCTGGACCAGGCGGGGCCCGTCGCCGAGGACGACCGGCGGCCGATCGCCCGGGACGACGTCGAGCCGGATCTCGCGCTCGGCTGCGGCGACACGGGCGCTCTGCACGGCATCGGCGGCCAGACCGAGGAGGTCGACAGGAGTCGAATCCAGCGGCCGCTGCGCGTCGAGTCGCGCGAGCATCAGCAGATCCTCCACCAGCAGGTTCATCCGGCCGGCCTCGTCGTCGATGCGCCGCATCGCGTCGGTCACGTCGGGGACGCCGCCCTGTGAATAGAGTTCGGCGAATCCCTTGATGGACGTGAGCGGGGTCCGTAGTTCGTGGCTGGCGTCGGCGACGAAACGGCGCATCCGCTCCTCGGAGGCGCGGGCCTGCTGTTCGGACGCGGCCGTCGAGGCGAACGCATGCTGGATCTGGCCGAGCATCCGGTTCAGCGAGTCCGACAGACTGCCGACCTCGGTGTTCGGCGGCGCCGGCGGCACCCGCCGCGTCAGATTGCCCTCCGCGATCTCGTGCGCGGTCTCCTCGACCCGGCGGAGCGGGCGCAGACTCGTGCGCACCAGGACGTAGCTCAGCACCCCGATGAGCAGGACGACCAGCGCGCCGATCGCGAGCTGCAGCCAGATCAGCCTGCTGACCGTGTCGTCGATGTCGGACATCGGGGTGGCCACGATGGATCTGCCGAAGCTGTTGCTGTGCTTGATGACCCGCCACTGCGGACCGTCCCCGTCGACGGACGGGACGGTGACGGGTCCGGCGTTGTCACCGGTCAGTCCACTGAGGTCGGGCGCGTCGTCGAACTGGTTGTAGACGTTGTCGGCCGACATCCCGCCGGGTCCGTAGACGACGGACTCGACGTAGTAGGGCGACGGCGGCCGGCGGGGCCCGGGTGGGCCGGGGCCGTCGCCGAGGAGGCCACGGGGTTCGGCCCACGTGCGTACCGCGTTCTCCAGCCCCTCGTCGGCGCGGGAGATGAGGTCCTGCCGCATCGACGAGGTCACCGCGACACCGGAGGCGAGGAGTCCGATGGCGACGAGCAGCACCGTCAGCGCCACCATCGAGATCCGCAGTGGGACACCGCGCTTCCGCGTGCCGCGGCCGGTACTCGTCACCGTCGCATCAGTCACGGGGCTCACGCATCACGTAGCCGACGCCGCGGAGGGTGTGGATGAGTCGCTTGTCCCCGGTGTCGAGCTTGCGCCGAAGGTACGACACATAGGATTCGACGACGTTCACTTCGCCGCCGAAGTCGTAGTTCCAGACATGGTCGAGGATGCGCGGCTTCGACAACACCGTGCCCGCGTTCACCATGAAGTAGCGCAACAGCGTGAACTCTGTCGGCGAGAGGGCCACCAGCTCGCCCGCCTTGAACACCTCGTGGGTCTCGTCGTCGAGTTCGATGTCGGCGAAGGTGATCTTCGACGACGCGCGCTTCTGGTCGTCGAAACCGCTGCGGCGCAGCAACACCTGTAACCGGGCGACGACCTCTTCGAGACTGAACGGTTTGGTGACGTAGTCGTCCCCGCCGATGGTGAGGCCGTTGATCTTGTCCTCCACCGTATCGCGCGCCGACAGGAACAGGGCCGGCGCCTCGACCCCGTCGGCACGCAGCCGGCGCAGCAGCCCGAACCCGTCCATCCCCGGCATCATCACGTCGAGCACGAGAACGTCGGGTTTCGCGACGCGGCATCGGTCGAGGGCCGCCGGACCGTCGGCGGCGGTCTCGACCTCGTAGCCCTGGAACTTCAGCGACACCGACAGCAATTGACGGATGTTCTCCTCGTCGTCGACCACGGGGACCTTCGCGCCGCGCGTCCTGTTCTGTTTCGCCACTTCACTCACACGACCAGAGTCCCAGTCGGCCCTGGAACCTCACTGTAGGCACGCTGGGAGATTCCTGTGAACGCTGACCAGCGGGTTCTGCGCGGCCGGGGGTCACGCGTCGGGGTCACCGTACGCGGCGGCCATCTCCTCCGAACCGCGCCAGCGCGAGTAGGTCGGGCTCTGCGGCCAGCCGTCGGGCGAATCCTGCCACTCCTCCTGCCGTCCGTAGGGCAGGACGTCGAGGAGTCCGAAGGTGAATCCGAGTTGTTCCGTACCACGACCGGTCGAGTGCCAGGTGCGATACACGGTGTCACCGTCGCGGAGGAAGACGTTGAGGGCGAAGCCTTCGCCCGGGGCGGCGTCGACGTCTGCGGAGAAGGTCGTACCCGCCGACGAGTACCAGTCCATGCGGTTACCGACGCGCCGCTTGTAGGCCAGGATCTCGTCCATCGGCCCGTGCGTGATGATGACGAACCGCGCGTCGTAGTCGGCGAGGTAGTCGAGCCGAGAGAACTGGGTGGTGAACCCGGTACAACCCGGGCACTGGAACCGGGCGCCGTCGGTCCACATGTGGTTGTAGACGATCAGCTGTGAGCGTCCGTCGAAGACGTCGACGAGTCGGATCGGCCCGTCGGGCCCGGTGAGGACGTAATCGTCCATCTCGACCATCGGGAGTCGACGCCGCTGTGCCGCCACCGCGTCGAGCTCGCGGGTGGCCGCCTTCTCGCGGCGGCGTAGGTCGGCCAGCGCAGCCGCCCAGGTCTCGCGGTCGGCTACGGGTGGGAGTGCCCCGGTCATGACGATGCCTTTCGCTCGGTGGTGAGAACAGTCCACCGGGTCTGACCCGCGCCCGTGGCGGAATTCATCGGAAGGCAGCGCACACCGCTACGGAGCGGAGAGGGCGTATGTGCTCTGGAGCCGTCGGACGTGCTCGCGGACCTCGTACAACTCCCGACGCGCTGCTCGCTGCGCCTTCTCGCCACCGGCACCGGCCTGCAGCCGGTCCACGAGGGAGTCCGCGACGCGTTCCAGCTCTTCGACCAGCACCCGCGCCTGCGCCTGCGCGGCCGGGTCGATGGGTCGCCGTGACGGAACCATGGGTGTCATCGTAGGTTCTCCGATCGTTAACCGCCTACCGCCACCATTTCTGCCCATGGGGGAATCGAAGTTCGAGGCGGCCGGCCGGGCGCAGGCTGCGATGCTGCTCCGGGAGTTGGAGAGGCACGCTCACTTCCTCGCGGCGCGGATAGCGCAGGCGGGGCGTCGCAGCCGTGACATCACCGGCGAGATCACCGAGTTGAACGAGACCTACGAGATGATCGGGGCACTCAGATCGCACTATGGAGACCTGCGCTCACCGGCGACGACCGTTGACGTGGGCCGACGAGGAGCTCGAGATCGCCCCCGGCCGACCAGACGCTTGGCCGTCGACCGAGATTGAGTGTCGGTGGCGGCGAGATGAACTGTCAGTGAATCCATCCGTCGTGACAGTCGATGTTGTCGCATTCGCACTAAATTGTGTGCATGGATGCTAATGACGAGCGGCGTCAGATCAGCGAAGTACAGGACCGGCTGATCGGCCTCTACTCGCACCGACGACCCGAAGACGTCGCCGCCGCGGTCGAGCAGGCCTACGAGCACTTCAGCGGGACCGAAGTCCGCGACTTCGTGCCGCTGCTGGTGGAACGCCGCGCGAACAAGGCGCTCGGCGGCACCGACGTGATGGCCGACCCCACCACTGTTCCGCCGCACGTCGGGGAGTGATCCGGGCCGGGGTCGCGTCCGTGGGCGGTCCCTGTGGTCAGCAGCACCCGGTGGTCGCATTGAGTACCTGGCGCAGCGCTTCCAAAGACTCTGGCCTCGGGCGGTAATAGACATTCATCCCGCGACGTTCGGGGGAGACCATCCCGGCCTTACGTAGTTGACCCAGGTGATGGCTCGTCGTTGCTTCGGTGAGCCCGACCACGGTCGCGAGATCGCAGGTGCAGATCCCGTCACCGCCGTCGGCGAGCAGGATCGAGACCAGCCTGATCCGCACCGGATCGGCAAGAGCCTTGAGCCGCAACGCGATCTCGAGAGCCGTGGCGTCGTCGAGTGGTGCCGCCGATACAGGCGCACAGCAGATCGGTGCGCTGATGTCGACCATCGGCAGGGTCTTGGGCATGGTCCGATCCTACCGGCTGTATTGACATATGTCGAAAAGGTGGAATTCTGCAGGAACGTCATTATTCGACATATGTCTCACAGGTGAAGGTGGTTCCCCTCATGTCCCGCATGCAACTCGCACTCAATGTCGATGACCTCGATACCGCGATCGAGTTCTACTCCAAGCTGTTCGACACCCCGCCGGCCAAGCGAAAGCCCGGATACGCGAACTTCGCGATCGTCGAACCCCCGCTGAAATTGGTGCTCCTGGAGAATCCGGGTCAGGGCGGCACGATCAACCATCTCGGGGTGGAGGTCGAATCGAGCGAGACGGTGCATGCCGAGATCGCCCGACTGTCCGGCGAGGGCCTGTTCACACAGCAGGAGATCAACTCCACCTGTTGTTTCGCAACGCAAGACAAGGTGTGGGTCACCGGCCCGAGCGACGAAAAGTGGGAGATCTACACCGTGCTCGCGGATTCCGACACCTTCGGAACCAGCCCGAAGCTGTTGGCCGAGAGCGGTGTCGACGAATCCGCCGAGGGTTCGGTGTGCTGCGGCGGTAGCGCCACCGACCCCGCCGACGCTCGCACAGCCTGCTGCTGACCGAGCGTCGTCGTTCTTGTCGGTGGGTGGAACGCCACCGACCCACCACCGTTCTGAGACGCTCACCGCTCCAAGCGGTCGGCGAGGTCGCGGATGCGGGTGGTGATGTCGTCGCGGATCAACCGCATCCGTTCGAGGCCGTCGATGCCTCGATCGGAGGGTTCGTCGGTGTTCCACACCTCGACACTCACCCCGTCGGGCGGGGTGACCTCGGCGGTGCCGACCACCACGACCAGATCCGCGGCTCGCATCAGGTCATCCGTCAGCTGCCGCGGCTGATGTCCGACGGCGTCGGCGCCGACCTCGGCGAGCACCTGCGCGGACAAGTCATTGACCTGCCCGCCGATCTTCGCGTTGGTTCCGGCGGACGACGCCGCGATCCGGTCGGTGACCGTCACCGAGAGACGTTCGGCCATCACGGATTTGCCACGGTTGCTGACGCACACGAACAGCACATTGAGGGGGTCAGACATGGCGCGCGGGCTCCCCAGTCGAGTCGGGTGTTGCAGAGAACCGCTTCCGCAGTGCCAGGGACACATAGACCAGGGCGACGAGGACCGGCACTTCGATGAGCGGTCCGATGACCCCGGCGAGCGCTTGGCCGGAGGTCGCACCGTAGGTGGCGATCGCGACGGCGATGGCGAGTTCGAAGTTGTTGCCGGCGGCGGTGAACGCGAGCGTGGTGGTGCGCGCATACCCCAGACCCATCGCGGCGCCGAGCACGAACCCACCGCCCCACATCACCGCGAAGTAGATCAGCAGCGGCAGAGCGATACGCGCGACGTCCCAGGGCTGCGACATGATCTGCTCACCCTGCAATGCGAACAGGATGACGATGGTGAACAACAAACCGTAGAGGGCCCACGGCCCGAGACGCGGCAGGAACGCGGACTCGTACCACTCGCGGCCCTTGGCGCGCTCTCCGATACGACGGGTGAGGTATCCGGCCACCAGCGGGATGCCGAGGAAGATCAGCACCGACTTCGCGATCTGCCACGGCGAGGCGTCGATGGTCGTCTGTTCGAGGCCGAGCCAGCCGGGCAACACGGAGAGGTAGAACCAACCCAGCACGGCGAACATGATCACCTGGAATACCGAGTTCAGCGCGACCAGGACGGCAGCGGCTTCGCGGTCGCCACATGCCAGGTCGTTCCAGATGATGACCATCGCGATGCAGCGGGCGAGCCCGACGATGATCAGTCCGGTCCGGTACTCCGGCAGGTCCGGCAGCAAGAGCCAGGCCAGCGCGAACATCAACGCCGGGCCGATGATCCAGTTCAAAGCCAGCGACCCGAGCAGCAGGCGACGGTCGGCGGTGACCGAGTCGAGCCGGTCATAGCGCACCTTGGCCAGCACCGGATACATCATGATCAGCAACCCGAGTGCGATCGGCAGCGAGATGCCGTCGAGCTCGACGGCCGCCAGCGCGTTGCCCACTCCGGGAACACTGCGGCCCAGCAGCAGACCCACCACCATCGCGGCGCCGATCCACACCGGCAGGAACCGGTCGAGCATCGACAGCCTGCCCGCGACGGCGGTTTCCGTGACGTTCATCGTCCGGCCTCACACGAACGTGCTTCCCCCAGAACTGTGGCGAGACAGCCGAGCAGCCCCGACAGTTCTTGTAACGCACCAGTGTTCACGCGGTAGTACACCCAGGTCGCGCGTCGCTCGCTCGTCACCAGATCGGCTTCGCGAAGCACTCTCAGATGGTGCGAGATCGTCGGCTGCGAGAGGTCGAACGGTCCGGAGATGTCGCACACGCACGCCTCACCTCCCGGATGCGCGGCGATCTCGGACAACAACCGCAACCGGACCGGGTCCGCGAGTGCCTTCAACGCCGGAGCGACGGTCTCCGCCTCGTCGGTCGTCATGCCGCGGGAGACCGTCGCCAGCAGGTTCTGGTTCGACATTCATCAATATTGACAGATGTCGAACCAAGCGAAAGCGTCGACCTACAACCCTTTCGCATACGGCGCGGTGTAGCCGGTCTTCAGCGGTTCGTCCCCCAGCCACGCCGCGAGCTCCTCGGCCCGGGCATCGAGAGCCCGACGCGCTTCGGAGGACAACGGTTCGAGCGGGACGACGTCGATCGTCGAGTCGGCGCGGCGATACCAGCCACCGACGATGCGACCATCCCACCAGGCGGTCTGGCCACCGTTGCCCGCGGAGTCGAAGACCTGCGGCGCGTGGCCGCCGAGATAGAAGCCGCGCTCCTTGTAGCCCATGGTGGTCGGGTCGAGTTCCGGCAGGAGCACGGCCTGCGGTTCGACCGGCTCGTCCCCCATGCCGTCGGCTCCGGTGCCCTCGGGTAGATCGTCGGGCAGGACGTGGCCGACTCCGCCACCCTCCAGGTCGACCTGGACGGTCTCGAGTTCGGCCAGCGCCGCGCGCACCGCGGTCTTGGTCGACCCCAGCCACCACACCAGGTCCGTCTCGGTGCCGGGTCCGTAGGTCCGCAGCCAGCGTCCGATCAGCGCGCAGTGCCCGTCGTGAACGCTCATCGACGGCAGGTCCTCGCCGAGCCAGAGCGGCATGGACGTCCACGCCGGCCGCGACAGATGCCAGCGCAGCCGGTTGGGTCCGCGGACGATCGCCCCCTCGGCGTCGAGCATGTTGAGCACGCGCGGCCCCATCGGGGCGCGGCCCGCCCACGTGGTGCCCGCGCCGTGACTGATGTAGCCGTCGAGCGCGGGCAGACGCTCGCGGAGTTCGGTGGAGGTCAGCGACTCGCCACCGGCGAGTTCGGCCAGGACCGCCCGCCGCGCGGTCTCGATCCAGCCCTCCGGGTCGTCGAAGTCGGGACTGCGCCGGAGGTCGCGCAACATGTTGGTGCGTTCCGACGCCGAGATCCGCGGCCCGAGGGCTCCGACGGACTCGGCCAGGATGTCCCGCGGGAAGACGAACAACGTGCGACGCATCGCGAGGTGCTTGACGAGCGTCCGGTCGTCGTAGAGGGCGGCGTCGACCGACTCGCGCGAGAGCTCCGGATCGACCCGGGCCCATGCGGCGAGGTGGACGCTCGACGGTGTGGTCGCGTGCAGACCGACCATCGTGGCAGCGGCTTCTACGGAGTCGGCGGCTCGAGACGAGACATCGAGGTGTTGCCGGCGCATGAGGCGAGTGCGGCGTTGCGAGTCGGAGATCAACAGGCGGCTCATCGCACGGGCACCCGGGGTGGTCGCATGGACAGATCGTAGTGATCGACGCCGACAGCACGGGTGACCCGGCAGGCGAGGAGGGGACGCGGGTGCCGGAGACCGCCGACCCCCGTCGACCCGGTGTCCGGCACCCGCGCGGTCGTGTGGGCCGAACGACACACAGCCCCCGACGGGCAGTGTTTCGCGACACTTTCGGTGTGTCCTTCGACCGACGCAACCTGTACGCTTCCCGACCCCCGTCGAGTTGCGCCCCACCAGCAGACCCCACGAACGCGACCCACTCCACCCCCGTTCCGGAACCCGGCACATAAGCGCAGATCAAGCCGCTAACGGACTATCCGGACCGGACAGAACCGGTTCCGGATCCGGTGGCACGCCCGGTGATCCGCGGTCCGCGGTGTGGCCGTCACCACATCGGATCGCCGATGGTGGCGCGGCGGGATCGGCTATCGCATGATGGTGCGGTCGATCTGTCGGGGCGAGCACAAGGACAGCTGAGTGGATTTCGGTCAGGCACTCACGCGACTGTTCGTGCAAGCCGGCCGGCCCACGCTGCGCGCCGCGGCGACACGGGCCCGGGTCTCGGCGCAGCGGATCAGTGACTGGCGCAACGGCCGTCATCTCCCCCGCGACTTCGCGACCGTCGAACCGCTGCTCGTCTGGCTGACCGCACGCGCCGTCGCCGCCGGGGCCGACGACGTCCTGACCATCCCGCAGTGGCGGGAGATGTGGGACCGCCGGACGCCCGACGAGACCCCCACCGCCGAGCCGCCCGCACCGCAGCATGCCCGGCCGTTCCCCGGCCTCGCCACCCTGACCGCTGCCGACAGTCAGATGTACTTCGGCCGGGACGACGTCGTCAGCACCCTCGTCGATGCGATCCTGTCGGCCCGCTCCGGACCGCCGCCGCTGTCCCCCGCGTCGCGACTGGTGGTGGTCACCGGGGTCTCGGGATCGGGCAAATCGTCGCTGCTCCGTGCCGGCCTCGCCCGGGACGCACGATTGTCGTCGCCCCGACTCGGCGAGATCACCCCGAGCGGGCTCGTCATCGCCGACCCGGACGAGCCGGGAGCCACCGATGCACCGGCCGCGACGACCGGGGAAGCGGTCATCGTCATCGACCAGTTCGAGAACGTCTTCTCGCTCGAGGACCCGCTGCGGACCGAGACGCTGCGCGAGGTCCAAGAGCTGGCGTCCGACGTCGTGGTCGTGGTCGGCGTGCGAGCCGACTTCTTCAGTCAGTGCGTCGAGCATCCGTTCCTCGCCGATGCGTGGCAGCACCGCTGCGTGATCGTCTCGGAGATGACCCGCACGCAGTTGCGCGAGGTGATCACCGCGCCCGTCCGACTCGCCGGCGGCCGCATCGAGACCGGACTCGCCGACGTGATGATCACCGAGCTGTACGAGGCGTCGACCGGCGGTGACCGCGCCGGCCGCCTCCCGCTGCTGGCGCACGTTCTCCAGGCGACCTGGGCACGCCGCACCGGCAACCGCATGACCTTGTCCGGGTACCGGGCCACCGGCGGTATCGCCCGCGCGGTCGCCGACACCGCCGAGACGGCCTGGGCGGCGATCGATCCGCGTCATCGGGATCTCGCACACGCGGTCCTCCTCGCCCTGGTGCACGTCGGCCCGGCCGGCATCGCGCTGCGCGTGCCGCTCTCCACGTCGACCATCGCGAACCGGTTCCCGCCCGAGGTCGCGACCGTCATCGATGAATTCGCCCAGGCCAGGCTGCTCACGGTGTCCACCGACTCAGTGATGCTCGTGCACGACGTGGTGCTCACCGCCTGGCCACGTCTGGCCGAGTGGATCGCCGACGACACCGACAACCACCTCTGGCGACAGCAGGTCGACGCCGACACCGCGGCGTGGCTGGCCAACGGGCGCGGCCGGTCGTTCCTCTACACCGGGTCGCGCCTCGAGGACGCCAAGCGCCGGCGACGAACCCTGCGCAGCGATTACCTGCATCTGCTGAACAACGAGAACGACGCCTTCCTCGACGCGGCGGTCGCCATGCAGCAGCGGCGTCGCATCACGCGCGTCGGCGCGGTGTCGGTGATCGTCGTGCTGGCCATCGCGGCGTCCATCACCGCCGCCATCGGCTTCCGACAGGCCCACGAACTGCGCGAACAGCGCAACGCCGCCGAACGCTCGGCTCTGTTGTCGCACATCGACAGCATCCAGTACTCCAACCCGTCGCTGGCCGCGCGACTGTTGCTCGTCGCCCACGAGGTCTATCCCGACGACCCGACCGTCCAGAGCCGTCTGCGCGGCGCCGCGACGACGCCCCTGGTGGTCCCGCTGACCGGCCACACCGGCCCGGTCTACGACCTGTCGTTCAACCGGACGGGCACGCAGCTCGCGTCGGCGAGCGGCGACAGGACCGTGCGCGTCTGGGCCCGGTCCGGCTCGTCGGACTATCGGGAGGTCGCGGTCCTGCGCGGCTTCGGCAACTACGTCACCAGCACCGACTTCCACCCGACCCGGCAACTGCTGGCGAGCAGCAGCGGGGACGGTTCCGTCCGGATGTGGGACCTGACCGACGCACCGAACCCGCGGCTGGCGACGACGGTGTCCCCGGGCCACGGCACCGTCTACATGGTGCGGTTCGCCGCCGACGGGCGGACCCTGGCCGCATCGTCCGACGACGGCACGATCACGATGTACGCCGTCTCACCGACCGGAGCGATCCGGGAGACGGCCGTCCTGCGCGGCCACACCGCCGCGGCGCGCACCCTCTCCTTCAGCCCCGACGGACGCGTTCTGGCCAGCGGCGGCGACGACCGGACCGTCCGGCTGTGGACGACCGGCGAATCGCCGCAGCCGCTGGGCGGGCCGCTGACCGGCTTCCCCAGCATCACCCATGCCGTCGCGTTCAGCCCGGACAGCCGCTCGCTGGCGATCACCGGCGACAGTCCGAACACCCAACTCTGGGACGTGGCCGACCCGCTCGCACCCCGCCCGCTGAGCACGTCGCTGCCCAACAGCACGGCCGGGTCGTGGTCGATCGCCTTCGACGGTTCGGGTGCGCAGTTGGCCTCCGCCCGGGCCGACGGCCTGGTCCGGGTGTGGAACACCGCGAACCCGGCCTCGCCGATCCTGCAGTGGGCGCTGCAGACGACCTCCGAACAGGGCTCGGTGCGGACCTTCGCGGCCCGGTTCGACCCCAGCGGCCGCCAACTCGTCTCCGGCCGCTCCGACGGCACGATCGACGTCTGGAGCCTGCCCGGCCGAACCGAACCCGACCGGGGCGGGACCCTCACCGGCGTGGACACCGACGACGCGCAACGAGTCCTGGCGACGGTCGGCGCCGACACCACCCTGAACCTGTGGACGATGTCCGACGGCCTCACGCTGCGGTCGCGCACGCCCATCCAGCGCCGGGTCAACGACCATCCGCGGGTCAGCCTCAATGGCCCCGGCACCCTCGCCGCGACCGCGAACAACAACGGCGGGCTCGTCGAGCTGTGGGACATCACCGACACCGCTGCCCCGCGACGCGCCGCGGCCCTCGACGTCGCCACCCGCTATTCGTTCCCGGTCGCCTTCGCGCCGTCGGGCCATCTGCTCGCGACCGGAGACACCGACACCACCGTGGCGCTGTGGGACACCTCGGTGCCCGGCTCCCCGCGACGCGTGGGCGCACCGCTGCGCGGGCCGACCGACGTCATCCGCAATATCGCCTTCAGCTCCGACGGCTCGCGGCTCGCGGTCACCTCCGACGACAAACGCGTCTACCTGTACGACCTGACGTCGCCGGGCGCGGACCCGGTCGACGTCATCACAGCCGAGGCGCCGGCCGCCCAGGCCGTATTCGACGGCGATGTGCTGGTGGTCGCCTCCCGCGACCTCTCCACGTGGCGGCTCCCGCCGGCCGGCACGGACGCCGAACCCGAACTGATCGACCGGGAGGAGGACATGTTCGCCTCGACGGTGTCCGTCGCGCCGAACCGCCTCACGGTGGGTACCGCGACGCACGAGCTGATCAGTTTCGCCCTCGACGACGACGGCCGGCTCACCGACCCGCAACCGGTCGGGACGCTGCTCGCGACCACCGACACGACCACCACCTGGCAACTACCCGCCCGACTCCCCACCGACGAGGACATCATCTCCGGCGGCGACACCACCGGGAACGTCTACCTGCACACGCTCGATCTCGACGAGGCCCGCGACTGGATCTGCGCCAGCACCGCTCCCGTCACCGACGCCCAGCGCGACGCCTATCTCCCGCACATCGACGTTCGCGCGGACTGCCGTCGGGACTGAAGCTTGTTGCGAGACAGGTGACCTCGACACGCGGCGTCCTCGCTGCGCTCGGTCGACGCTGCTCGGCCAGCGGAGGGGCCCGACCCCGCTCCGCCTTTGAAAGCCCCCACCCGCTGGTTGAGCCGGCACCGAGCGCAGCCGCCGGGCCGAGCAAGCGACGAAGGAGCGCGTCGAGGTCGAGGAGCCGTGTCGAAGCCACTTGGTGACATCGACGACGCTACTCGGCCAGCAGGGGACCCTTCAGCGGAAGCCGAGCACCTCGTCGCCCCACGCCTCCCAGATGTCGCCGTCGAGGTTCTGCACGACCCGGTCCTCGGCGTCGATGCGCAACACCGGGCGATGGCCGGTGTCGTAGGTCGGCCAGGGATCCCCGAGCGCCCCGGCGTCCGGCTCCTGACCGTGTGCGAATGCGGTCCACCGTCGGATCATCCTCTCCGACACCGCTTCTCCCTGCTTACGTCCGCCGAGCAAGAACGTGATGTCCTTCGGCCCGTTGCCCAGATTCCCCCACACGTAGGGGACCTCGGTCGCATGGGCGGCCCCCAGACCGAGCAGCCGGAACATCCGCGTCGTCCAGTCGTAGCGGTACACGTAGACCGGCGCCGAACGCGCATGCGCCTCCGCGAGCCACAGCGTGGGCATGCGGAACGCCACGTCACGGGCCACGCCGAGTCCGGTGACCTTCGGGCGCAGACCGGAATACGCGGAGAGCACCTGCGCACGTTCGGGCAGGACGACGTCCGGATACTCCTTCGCCATCCCGGCGAACATGCGCTCGATGTCGGCGGTGGTGATCGGCATCAGCGGCGACTTCATGTACTTGAAGAGATTCGCCTCGTCGCGGTTGGTCCCGATGATCAGCGGCACCGGATGCGCCCGACCCGCGCGATAGACGTCGAGGGGATGTTCGGGCAGCAGATCGCCGTCGATGACCGGTGCGAACGCGATGGTCCCCGGCACCTCGGTGGGGACCTTCTCGAACAGGGTGGTGGTGATCGCCGAACAGGTCATGCCGTCGAGTTGTTCGAGACGCCCGACGATCTCGCCGGTGTCGAGTCCACCGGCGTCGATGCCGGCGGCCTCGAGCAGTTGGTCGGCGACCCGCGCGGCCCGGTCGGCGCCGTACATCGACGTCACGGGCGAACTCTGCGCGATGGCCCGGCCGAAGAGCCCGGCCGCGGCCGGCATGGTGAGCAGCGCGGTGACCAGTCCCGCGCCCGCCGACTCGCCGAACACCGTCACCTTGTCGGGATCACCGCCGAAGGCGGCGATGTGGTCGCGGACCCAGCCCAACGCCGTGAGCACATCACTGAGGCCGGCATTCGACTCGAACCGCGGGTCGATCGACGACAGGTCGGCGAACCCGAGCACACCGAGCCGATAGTTCAGCGTCACGACGACCACGTCGCCGGTGGCGGCGAGGTTCGAGCCCTCGTAGAACGGCTGGGCCCCCGACCCCAGGACGTAGGCGCCGCCGTGCAGCCACACCATGACCGGGAGTCCGACGGCGTCGTCGGCGTGCTCCGCGGCCCCCGGCGGGGTCCAGACGTTGAGGAACAGGCAGTCCTCGTCCATGACCACATCGGGACCGAGACGTACGGCGGGGTTGAGTTGTTGCGGGCAGACCGCGCCGAAGGTCGAGGCATCCACCACGTCCTCGGGCGCATCGGCCTCCTCGAGGGGAATCGCACGGCGCCAGCGCAACTCCCCCACGGGCGGGCGGGCGTACCGGATGCCCCGCCACACGTCGGCCCGTTCCCCGGCGACCCCGCGGAAGGTGCCGACCCGGGTCTGGGCCGTTGGGCGGGTCCCGTCCGGAGCCACGCCGTCGGTCGGGGACGTCGAGTTGGCGGAGGTGCCCGGTTCGTCGTGCTTCATCCGTCCATCGTGCACCGTGAACCCGTTCTCGTAATCCAGAACTCGGCCGTGTCTGCTGGGTATGGTGACCGCATGGAGCTACTACGCAACGTCGTAATCTTCCTGCACATCATCGGCTTCGCCGTGACCTTCGGCGGCTGGGTCACCCAACTCGTGGCTCGCGAGTTCCGGTTCACCCGCGTGATGGACTACGGACTGCTGCTGTCCCTGCTGACCGGGCTCGCGCTCGCGGCGCCGTGGCCGGCCGGTATCGAGCTGAACTACCCGAAGATCGGCATCAAGCTGGTGATCCTGCTCGTCCTCGGCGGAATCCTCGGCATGGGCAGCGCTCGGCAGAAGCGCACCGGCGAACCCGTACCGCGCGCCCTGTTCTGGTCCGTCGGCGCCCTGTCCCTGCTGGCCGCGGGCCTCGCCGTCATCTGGTAGCCCGGGCCCGCGAGCCGAACCGCGAGACGAACCCGCGAGACGACAGACGCCGCGCACCGGAACAGGTGCGCGGCGTTCGTGCGTGGAGCCCCCTGTCGGGATTGAACCGACGACCGCTCGCTTACAAGGCGAGTGCTCTACCACTGAGCTAAGGAGGCGCGCGGGGCGAGTATATCCGCCGGACCTCTTCCGCTTCATCCGCACCCGGCGGATCAGCGGCCGCCGATCAGCCCCGAATGGCCGCGACCGCTTCGATCTCCACCAGCTGATCGTCGTAGGCGAGGACCGAGACGCCCAGCAGGCTGCCGGCCGGCTTGTGATCGCCGAAGGCCTCGGTCACCGCGTCCCACGCGACCACCAGATCGGCCTGCAGGTGTTCGGCGACGAAGACGGTGACCTTCGCGACGTCGCGCAGCGTCGCGCCGGACTCGATCAGCGCGGCCTCGAGGTTTCTCATGCACTGCGCGGCCTGTTCGCGAACGTTCCCGGGTGCGACGGTGGCGCCGTCGTCGTCGATGGGGGCCGCACCGGCGGTGAAGACGAGACTCCCGGGACTCACCGTGGCACTGCGGGTGTGGCCGTCTCGCGGACCGTTGATCTGCACCGAGGACATGCCGCGATCGTAGACGAGTGGTCGCCGTCGTCACCCCGGTCACCGGCGCTCACCGCCGCTCCCGGCTCCTCCGCCGACCCTGCCGGAGTCGTCCGGACGGACGAGGTGTATCCAGTCTCCTGTCAGGGTTGAACCGGCCGGGTGTCGGTTACCCCGCGAGCACTCCACCATCGACCCGAGGAGGCCTGCTGTGCGCGAACAGATCGGCCGTGCTCTACGTCGTCTCACGGGCAGCCGTCAGGCGACGATCGACACGATCGAACCCGGCAGCATCATGGTGTCGCCGCGCAGGCCGATCGAACCGTTCGACGTCGCGGCGATCACCGAGGTCCTCGATCTCGCCACGAAGATCGGGGCGGTGCTGCTCGACTCGGGCACCGGGGCCATCGACACCCAGACGCAGATCAAGTTCGTCGCCGGCGTGTACGGCCTCGAGGACGTCGACGTCGACGTCACCTACAACACGATCGTCGTCAGCGCGCGGCGCGGCGCGACGCTCCCGCCGATCACGACCATGGAGCAGGTCTACTACCGGTCGATGGACTTCACCCGGCTCGCGCAGATCGACCGGCTCGTCCGCCGCATCCGCGATTCGTTCATCAGCCCGTCCACCGCCCACCAGATGGTCGACGAGATCATCACCGCGCCGCACCCCTATCCGCACTGGCTGGCCACGACCGCCTGGGGGATCATGGCGTCGGGCATCGCGGTGCTCCTCGGCGGCGAATACCTCGTCGCCGCGCTCGCCTTCCTGACAACCGTGGTGACGGTCACCGTCAACCGCTGGCTCAACCGCATCGGGACACCGGTCTTCTTCCAGCAGCTGACCGGCGGTTTCATCGCGGTGGTCCCGGCCGCCCTGGTCTTCGCCGCGGCCGAACGACTCGGTGTGCAGATCGCGCCGTCGCAGGTCATCGCGGCCGGCATCGTCGTGTTGCTCTCGGGGTTGTCCCTCGTCGGCTCGGTCCAGGACGCGATCACCGGCGCACCGATCACCGGTGTCGCCCGGTTCTTCGAGTTGCTGCTGATGACCGGCGGCATCATCGCCGGTGTCGGCGTCGCGATCCGAATCCTGGAGGCGGGCGGCATCTTCCTGCCCACGATCACCACGACCACCAGCTTCGAGGTCGTCGAACTGCCGATCCGGGTGGTCGCCGGCGCGGTCGCCGCCTGCGCCTACGCGCTGGCCAGCTACGCCGAGACGCGCGCCCTCGGCGTGGCGTTCCTCGGCGGTTTCATCGGCACCGCGGTCGCGGCGGCCTCGACGTTCACCGACATCGGCGACGTCATCGCCAACGGTCTCGCGGCGGCGTTCGTCGGACTGATCGGCGGCCTGCTGGCACGCCGCGCGTTGACCCCGCCGCTGGTCGTCGCGGTGGCCGGCATCACCCCGCTGCTACCCGGTCTCGCGGTGTATCGCGGCCTCTACGGCATCCTCGGCGACCAGACCCTCGACGGATTCACCTGGATCGCGAACGCGCTGGCCATCGGCTGCGCCCTCGCTGCGGGGGTCACGCTGGGCGAGTTCGTCGCCCGGTCGCTGCGTCGCCCTCAGCTGCCACCCCGTCCGGACTGGCGTCTCCGCCGCCGGATCGCCCTGCGCGAAGCCCGTGAGGCGCGGCAGGCCGACGCGGCCGCACGCCGGGTCCGGGCGAACCGGTGGCGGCCGCCACCGCCACGACGCTGACGCCGGACGGGTGGCCGTGAGCACCACCGATGTCCGGGTAGAATGCGGAGTCGGGCGTGTCATCGGACGGCCGCTCCAGTCAGCAACGGACCGAGACACCGCACGGCTGCGCCTCGTCACCGCGCACCGAACCGCACACCATGCCGCACAACGAGGGGACTCACATGCCCGCGAAGACCACCGACGCGACCGACATCACCGACGACGAACTGGAGCCGGTGGCCGACGAGACCGCCAACTCGGCGCGCCGAGTCGTCGCCGCGTACGCCACCGACGCCGACGAGTGCCGGATGCTGTTCGCCATGCTGGGGATCGCGCCGGGCGAGAACGCCTGAGCAGGTGGCTCCGCGAGCAGGAGAAACCAACCCCGACACCGGCGGAGTGACCGGCACCGACCGGTCCACCCATGACGGGGCCGAGTTCGTGGTCGTCGCGAACCGCCTGCCCGTCGACAAAGAGGTCCTTCCCGACGGCACCGTCAACTGGAAGCAGAGCCCCGGCGGACTCGTGACCGCGCTCGAGCCGATCCTGCGCGCCAACACCGGGGCCTGGGTCGGCTGGTCGGGCATCCCCGACTCCGATGACAACCCCGACATCGAGGGCATCGACATCCACGCGGTCCCGCTGTCGGCGCAAGAGATCGCCGAATACTACGAGGGCTTCTCCAACGCCACCCTGTGGCCGCTCTACCACGACGTCATCGTCAAGCCCGAGTACCACCGCGAATGGTGGAACACCTACGTCGAGGTGAACCGGCGCTTCGCCGAGGCGGCCTCGCGAGCCGCGGGCGAGGGGGCCGTCGTCTGGGTGCAGGACTACCAGCTCCAACTGGTGCCGAAGATGCTGCGCATGCTGCGGCCCGACGTCAAGATCGGCTTCTTCCTGCACATCCCGTTCCCGCCGGTCGAGCTGTTCATGCAGATGCCGTGGCGGACCGAGATCGTCGAAGGCCTGCTCGGCGCCGATCTCATCGGCTTCCACCTGCCGGGTGGCGCACAGAACTTCCTCTTCCTCGCCCGACGCCTCGCCGGGCAGGCCACCAGCAAGGGCACCGTTGGGGTGCGGTCGCGCTTCGGCGTGGTGCAGGTCGGATTCCGCACCGTGCGCGTCGGCGCGTTCCCCATCTCGATCGACTCCGGGGAGCTCGACGCACTGTCCAAGACCCGCAAGATCCGGGAGCGCGCCGCCGAGATCCGCCGCGAGCTGGGCAATCCGAAGACGATCATGCTCGGCGTCGACCGGCTCGACTACACCAAGGGCATCGACGTCCGGCTCAAGGCCATCTCCGAGTTGCTGGCCGAGAAGCGACTCGATCCCGCCGACACGGTGATGCTGCAACTCGCGACGCCGAGCCGCGAGCGCGTCGAGAGCTACAAGCAGATGCGCGCCGGTATCGAGCAACTCGTCGGGAATATCAACGGCACCCACGCGACCGTGGGCCAGCCGGTGGTGCAGTACCTGCACCGACCGGTGCCGCGTGAGGAACTCGTCGCCTTCTTCGTCGCGGCCGACGTCATGCTGGTCACGCCCCTGCGCGACGGCATGAACCTCGTCGCCAAGGAGTACGTGGCCTGCCGGGGCGACCTGGGCGGCGCACTCGTCCTCAGCGAGTTCACCGGCGCGGCAGCCGAACTGCGCTCGGCGTACCAGGCCAACCCGTACGACCTCGACGGCGTCAAGGACGCGATCGAGGCCGCGGTCGAACAGAGCGAACACGAGGGCAGGCGGCGCATGCGCGCGCTGCGCAGGCAGGTCCTCGCCCACGACGTCGCGAAGTGGGCGGAAAGCTTCCTCGGCACCCTCGGCGCCGACTCCGACACCGAACTGTCGCCCAACCGGGGTGTTCATCTGGTGGACGAGCCCGAGTGAACCACACCGGGATTCCCGCCGAACTCACCGACGCGCTGGTCCGGGCCGCCGGCGTAGGGGTGCTGCTCGTGGCCAGCGATTACGACGGATGTGTCTCGCCGATCGTCGCGCGTCCCGAGGACGCCGTCCCCGAACCCGCGTCGATCGACGCGCTCGTCGCCGCCGCGGCACTTCCCGACACCGTCGTCGCCGTGGTGTCCGGCCGCGAACGGGCCGTGCTCGCGGAACTGTCCGGCCTCACCGCCCCAGTCGTGCTGGTAGGTAGTCACGGCAGTGAGTTCGAGTCCGGGTTCGCGGTCGAGGTCACCGACGAAGCGCGCGCGCTGTTGACCCGCCTGATCGACGAGTTGCGCGCCATCGCCGCGGAATTCCCGGGCAGCACCGTCGAGGTCAAACCGGCGAGCACGGTGTTGCACGTGCGCAACGCGTCGGCGTCCGACGCCGTCGCCGCGCTCGATCGCGCCCGCACCGGTCCGGCCTCCTGGCCGGGGGTGCACACCACCGAGGGCAAGGCCGTCCTCGAACTCGCGGTGATCGAGACCAGCAAGGGCCACGCCCTCGACACCTTGCGCGCGGCCGTCGGCGCCGACGCGGTCATCTATCTCGGCGACGACGTGACCGACGAGAAGGCCTTCGCGCACCTGCGTCCCCAGACCGGTGACATCGGCATCAAGGTCGGCGAAGGTGACACCGCCGCCGACTATCGCATCGCCGACACCGACGATGTGGCAACGGTTCTCGCGTTCGTGGCCGAGCAGCGGGCGCGGACGGCCTCGGCCGGTTAGGCCGGCTGCGCCGGGGCCGCGACGAGCGGGTCCGTCGTCACCGCCCGCCGGGCGCTCTCCCGAATCACCTCGTGCACGAAGCCGAGTTTGCGCACGACGGGTTCGGGGATGGTGAACGGATAGAGCGGGCGGCGTCCCATGGCCACGTTCACCCGGTTCAGCATGAGCGACAACCACTTCCAGTCGTACAGCAGCCGTTCGATCGGCTCGTCGGCGTACGACCGGAGCGGCACGATGTCACGGTCCATGGTGAACCGGACCTGCTGCGCGTCGAGATTCAGCCCGGATTCCCGGGCGGTGTCGATGGTCCCGGTGATGTGGAGGTAGTGCGCGAAGCACTCCGCGAAGTCCTCCCACGGATGCATCGTGGCGTACTCGGAGATGTACGACTCGCGCCAGTTCTCCGGTGCCCCGAACCGATAGTGGCGGTTGATCGCGTCGGCGTAGCTCGCGCGTTCGTCGCCGAACAGGTCCCGACACCGGTCGAGGTAGCGTTCCGCGCCCGGGCCGGTCTCGACGAGGACGTGTTCGTAGTAGTGCCCGGTCTCGTGGCGGAAGTGACCGAGCATGGTGCGGTACTGCTCGCCGAGGTCGACCCGGAGGCGCTCCCGATAGGCGTCCTGGGTCTCGGCGAGGTCGATGGTCACCACCCCGCCCGCGTGCCCGATCATCACCGGCCGGCCGAGGGTCTGACTCGACAACAGGTCGAAGGCCAAGCCGCCCTCGATGCGCCAGAACGGCTCCACCGGCAGACCCAGATCGACGAGTTGGTACACCAGCAGCCGCAGATCGAACGAGGCCGGCGCGAGCTTCTCGAGCGCGATGGTGTCCTCGGCGTCGGGCTGACGCCGGATCAGCGACTCGGGGAAACACCGACCCCGCAGGCCGATGCTGCCCTCGGTGACCTCGGCGAGCGTCAACCAGTTGCATTGCGTCCGGTCACGATTCGCACACCACACCCACAGGCGCTTCTCACTCGGCCCGCTCGCTCCGCTCCCGGCGCCGGCGTCGATCTCGACACCCTCCGGCCCGACCGCGTACAGCGACCGCGACGGCAGGTGCACGCCCATGGTCGTCGCACAGTTCGGGCAGGTCTGACGATCGAAGCCCGACAACGCATTGCAGACCGGACAGGTGAGCGCATGCACGCGCTCACCCTATCCGGACGCGCGCATTCCCGTCGTCGATCGGAAGCTCGCCGCGCACCGTCGCCGTCACCTCGTAGGAGTTGAGGTTGATCGACCCGCGATGGTTGTCGAGGAACGCGGTGTCGGCGGCATCGCGGCCGGTCGAGATCCGCACGAGGCTCTGACGTGGGGCGAGCCCGGTCGCGTCGACCACCACCCACTCACCGTCGACGATCGCCTCGGCGACGGCGTGGAAATCCATCGGCGAACACCCTGGGGCGTACACCGCGACGAGGCGGGCCGGGATGTTCAGGGCCCGCAGCAGCGCGACGACGAGATGCGCGTAGTCGCGGCAGACCCCGGCACCGGCGAGCAGGGTGTCGGCGGCGCCGTCGATGGGGTCGGAAGTCCCGGGGATGTAGCTGAGGCGGTCCGAGACGTATGCGGCGACCTGGTTCAGGATCTCCCCGTCGGGCAGCGATGCGTCGAACTGACCCGCGGCGAAGCCGAAGAACTTGTCGCACTCGGCATATCTGCTGGGCCGCAGGTACGTCGAGCGGTCGGTGATGTCGACGGGCAGCGGATCGGCGGGCGTGAGGACCGACGCCCGGTAGTCGATGGTCAGCAGACCCCGCTCGAGCTGCAGCCGATGGATCCGGGAACCGTGCGGCCCGATGATCTCCTCGGGCGTCACCGACTGTCCGTCGAATTCGACCTCGAGTTCTTCTTCCAACTGGAGGCCGGGCAGTCGGGCTACGGTGATCTGCATCTCCAGTTCGGTGGGGTCGTCGACCCGCACCTCGAGCCGTGCGGATACATCGCGGGGCAGCGTCATGGACACACCGTAGGGGATGCGTGCGACGACGGCAGAGGCAGGCGGGCCGACGGCCTGTCTACAGCGTCGCCATCGCCGCGATCGGATCCGCGTAGATGACGCTGAGCGCCACCACGACCGCCGCGCTCTCCTGCACGCGCACACCGAATCTCGACGGCGCGATCTCCAGCGGCCAGGTCAGCGTGGTCGCCTCGTCGAAGGCCGCCTGCACCGGCGCGAGCCCGTGCGGGTGTGCGGCGAACGCGTCGCCGGCCACGACGATGGCATCGGGGTTGATCACATCCCGGATGAGCGCGACCGACTCTCCCAGCACCCGGGCCCGCTCGTCGGCGATCCGAGCGGCCGTGGGGCTGATCCTCAGCCGACGCGCCGCGACCTCCGCGGCGTCGTTGCCGATGACGTTCTGCAACCGGACCCGGGTGAGCCCGGGGGCGAGCACCGGAGCCGTGACCGGCAGATGCGCGATGGTGCCCGCGCCACGCTCCGGTACGTGCACGCGGCCGTCGAGAGTCATTGCCATCCCGGCCGTTTCGCGGGCGTAGAAGAACAGCCCGGAACCCCCGTCGTCGCGCGGATGCGACAGGAGCAACTCGGCGGCCGCCATCGCCTCGACGTGCTCACAGACCGACACCGGCGTGTCGAGGCTCCCGGCAAGTGTTGCGCCCACGGCGAGTTGATGCCAGCCCAGGACCCGGTGGTTCACCACCCCGGTCTCGGCATCGACCGCGCCACCGACCGCGACACCTCCCCACAGCACCCGCCGCCCGCTGAACCGGGCGGCGAGTTCGGCGAGCAGTCCGCTGAGGTGCGCGAGCGCGTCCTCCTGATCGCCGGTCGGCGTCAGCACGGCGTGACTGTGCAGTGTGCGGCCGCCGAGGTCGGCGATGACGAGCACGGTCCGGCGGGCGCCGATGTGCATACCCGCGACGCACAGCGAGTCGCGGTCGATGGTCAGCGGATTCTTGGGCCGGCCAATCGCTTTCGGCCCGGCGAGATCGGGGCGTTCGACGACCAGACCGTGAGCGGCCAGCGCGTGCACCTGACGGTTGATGGTGGCCGGCGACAGACCCGTCGTCGCGGCGAGCTGATCCCGCGTCACCGGTCCGCCGACCCGGATCGCATGCAGTACCGCCGCCGCCGGGGTGGAGGTCAGTTGCAGCGCCGCCGGGATCACTCCCCCACTCATGCGACGAATGTAGCAGCGCGGTCCGTAAGGTTGAGCCCATGAGCACCGACACCGCCTCCCAGTCGACGGACAACCGACCGATCGCCGTGGTCACCGGCGCCAGTTCGGGGATCGGCGCGGCCACCGCGCGTCAGCTCGCCTCGCAGGGCTTCCACGTGGTGCTGGGGGCGCGCCGGATCGATCGGGTGACCGCACTGGCCGACGAGATCGGCGGCACCGGAAGGCAACTCGACGTCACCGACGAGCAGTCCGTGGCCGCCTTCGTCGACGGCCTCGACACGGTGCACGTGCTGGTGAACAACGCCGGTGGCGCCAAGGGTCTCGACCCGGTGTCAACCGCCGACCTCGACGACTGGCGCTGGATGTGGGAGACCAACGTGCTGGGGAGCCTGCGGGTCACCAAGGCGTTGCTTCCCGCGCTCATCGCGTCGGGTGACGGCCTGATCGTCTCCGTCACCTCGATCGCGGCGTTCGAGGCCTACGACAACGGCGCCGGGTACACCTCGGCGAAGCACGCGCAGGGTGTCACCCACCGGACCCTGCGCTATGAACTCCTCGGGAAGCCGGTCCGGCTCACCGAGATCGCGCCGGGCATGGTCGAGACCGACTTCTCCCTCGTCCGCTTCGAGGGCGACCAGGAACGCGCCGACAAGGTCTATGAGGGCCTGACCCCGCTCGTCGCCGAGGACGTGGCCGAGGTCATCGGGTTCGTCGCGTCCCGGCCGCCGCACGTGAACCTGGACCAGATCATCCTCAAGCCGCGCGATCAGGCCTCGGCCCGGCGGAACATCAAGACCGGCTAGCGGCTAGCGCGGGGCCGGGGCGTTCGAGGTGGGCGCCCCGCTGGGCGTGGCCGGGACCGAGGTCTCGCGGACCTCGCCTTTGATGGCCGACATGCCCTGCCAGGTCTCCCAGTCGTAGATCCAGTCGTAGATGTCGCCGTCGGCCTCCGACAACGCGATCCGCGTCCCGGTCACCTCCACCGGGTCGCCGTAGACCGCGACCCGGAAGTAGCGTTCGGCGTCGGCCTCCGACAGGTTGATGCATCCGTTGGTGACGTTTGCCGATCCCTGCACGTTCACGGTCGCCGGGTTCGCGTGGATGAACTCGCCGTTGTTGGAGATCCGCACGGCCCAGCGTTCCCGGATGTTGAAGTAACCCGCGGCCGGGTTGCTCATGAAGAACTCTTCGTACTTCTCGGTGACCACGTGGATGCCCGAGCGCGTGACGTTCCGGTCGAGGTCGCCGCCGCCGTAGCTGCACGGCAGCGCCATGAGTTCGACACCGTCGCGGAGCACCACGATCCGGTGCGAGGACTCCTCGGCCTTCACCACCTGGGCCCGCCCGATGGCGAAGTCGCTGGTCACGTCGGCCGCGCCGTACGCGCCGCCGCCGTGGTCGAGGCCGTACAGCTTGGCTGTCATGCTGACCTTCGTGCCGGGTGCGTAGTACTCGCGGGGGCGCCAGTGCACGCGGGAGCCGTTGTCCTCGCCGAGCCACGCCCACGACCCCTCGGTGGGTGGTGTGGTGGTGACGGTCAGCGCCCGCTCCACGGCCTCCTTGTCCTCGACCGTCCCGTTGAACTTCAGAATGATCGGCGCCGCTATGCCGACCTCCTGACCGTCGCCGATGTTGACGACGACGTTCACCTGACTCGACGGCTGCAGCGTGGTGAACGTCCCGGCGACCGGCACGACCTTGCGATCGAGACCCACCGCCGTTCCGCTCCAGGTGTATTCGGTGCCGTAACCGAGGGGCTCGCTGATCGTGTAGGTCGTGCGGTCCTCTGACAACTGACCCTTCACCACGACGCCGCGCGGGTTGGTCAGCTTCACGTCGGGGTTGAGGGAACCGTCGGTCGCCTTGACCGAGAACTCGGCGGTCGGGGTGGCCGGCTCGGCATCGAGGGCCGGGGTGAAGGTCAGGGTGACCGGCGGGTCGGCCGGTGTGTCGTCTCCGGGGCCGAGGCCGGAGCCGGAGCAGGCCGCCACCGCGACCCCGAGCGCTCCGACCCCGGCCGCGGCGAGCACGGAGCGTCGGTTCACCGAGGTCTGGGGAGTCATCACCGCAACAACAGTACCGATGCGCCGCCGCGCATCGGTGGTGTGCGGCCGCGGGGCAGGTGGTCAGACGTCCGGGGCGTCGTCGTCGCGCGCCGCGGGTCCGGTTCGCACGGACGGCAGGTGCGCGCGCTCGCCGGCGTGGTCCATCATCGACAGCACCTCCGCCGGGCCCTGATACGCGCAGATGGCGTGCGGGATCATCGTCGAGAATTCCGCGGCGTCACCCTCGGGCACGAGGATCGTGCGGTCGCCCAGCCACAGCCTCACGGTTCCCGACAGCACCGTGAACCATTCGTAGCCCGGATGGACGCGCAGGTCACCGACGGGTTGCTCGCGGTCGAACCGCATCTTCGCCACGGTGACACCCTGTGGGGCATTCTCCCGCGAGAGCAGCCACATCGTCATGCCCTCCACCTCGTGCGGCTGGGGCCGGATCACGACATCGGTGTCGTCCGCCGGTTCGACCAGCTGATCCAGGGTCGTGCCCAGCGCGCGGGCGATCGGCACGAGCTGGTCGAGCGCCACCCGCCGATGCCCGGTCTCGATCCGACTCAGTGTGGACGGCGACAGATAGCACCGGGCGGCGAGCGCGTCGAGCGTCCAGCCCCTGGCGATGCGGAGGCCGCGGATGCGCTGGCGGACCACCGCGTCGAGTTCTTGCGTCATTGGCAAGATGCTATGCCATCCAGGCATGGCGGCGCTACCGTGAGGTCATGACCAGCACGCACCATCCCCATCCGACCGGCGGACATCACGAGCACGCGAACCACACCGACCACCACAACCACGCCCGGCTCGCCGCGGTCCTCGACCTCGACGCCGAGCTCATGGCCGACTACCTCGAGGACGCCTCCCGTCTCGTCGAGGAGACCCTGGGGCGCGTACCCGCGCGCATCGCCGATCTCGGGGCGGGGACCGGCACCGGCACCGAGGCGCTCGCCCGCCGCTTCCCACAGGCCTCGATCCTGGCGGTCGACGGGTCGTCAGACATGGTCGCGCTCGTCGAACGACGCGCACGGGAGGGCGGTTTCGACGATCGGGTGACCGCCGTCGTCGCCGATCTCGACGACGGACTGCCGCCGCTCGGAACGCCCGACGTCGTGTGGGCGGCGATGTCGCTGCATCACGTCGCCGATCCGCAGCGCCTGTTGCGGGAGGCCGCCACCTCGCTCGGACCGGACGGCATCGTCGTGATCACCGAGATGGCGGGCGTCCCGCGTTTCGTCCCTGCTCACGAGGACGCCGAACTGCTCGGGCTGCAGGACCGCTGTCAGACCGCGGCCGCCGGGGCCGGGTGGGAGGCGCTCGTGGACTGGACCGACGCGTTTCACGACGTCGACTACGAGGTACTCCGCGCGGAGACCGTCCACGTCCGGCGCAGCGACCCGAGCCAGTCGGTCGCGCGGTACGCCCGGCACTGGTTCGCCCAGTTCCGGCATCGCTTGGCCGACACCCTCGATCCCGCCGACCTCGCCCTGCTCGACGACTTGACCGAGGCAGACGCGCGGAATCGTCTCGATGACCTGACCCTCGCCGCCGGACGACTCCTCTGGATCGCCCGGCCGCGCACCTCCCCCATTCCCACCCCCGAGAGCGAGCAACGATGACCAACTCCTCATCCGCCCAGAAAGACTCCCTCACAACCGAATACGACGTGGCCATCGTCGGCGGCGGAGCTGCCGGACTCAGCGCCGCGACCGTCCTCGCGCGATCACTGCGCAAGGTCGTGGTCATCGACGCGGGGCAACCGCGCAACGCACCGGCGGCCGGCGCCCACAATGTGCTGGGGCAGGACGGGATCGCACCCCTGGAGCTACTCGCCCGCGGCCGGGCGGAGGCGACGGGATACGGCGCCGAGATCCGTTCCGGCACAGTCGTCGACGCGGCCGGCACCGTCGACGACTTCACCCTGCGGCTGTCCTCCGGCGAGGTCGTCGCGGCCCGTCGCCTCATCCTGGCGACCGGCCTGGTCGACGAACTCCCCGACCTCCCCGGCGTCGCGGAGTTGTGGGGACACGATGTGCTGCACTGCCCGTACTGCCACGGCTACGAGGTCCGCGGAACACGCATCGTGCAGATCGCGACGAGCCCGATGTCGGCGCATCAGGCACTGATGTTCCGCCAGCTCAGCGACCGGGTGACCGTGGTCGCGCACGATCCCGACGCCCTGTCGGACGACGACCGGTCGCACTTCGCCGCGGTCGGCATCGACATCGTCGACGCCCGCGTCGAGCGCGTCCGGACGCGCGCGGAGAACGGTTCTGCCCACCTCGACGGCGTGCTCCTGACCGACGGCACCGTGGTCGAGGCCGACGCGGTGGTCGTCTCGCCGCGATTCATCGTCCGCGGCGACCTCTACGAGCGACTCGGCGGCACCCTCGACGACGGCCCGATGGGCGGGTTGGTCGGGACCGGCCCGATGGGCGAGACCGCGTTGCCGGGCGTGTGGGCAGTGGGCAACACCACCACCGTGCATGCGATGGTGACCGTCGCCATGGGCGAGGGCGTGTCCGCCGGTGCCGCGGTCAACGCCAGCCTGGTCATGGCCGACCTCGACGCCAAGGTCTCCGCCCTGGCGTGACCGATGCCGGTCCGCAGATCCGCGGCCGGCCGCCTACTCGGGGAATCCGTCGAGCACGGCGGCCGACGCGGACAGCCCGAGCCGGGTCGCCCCCCCGGCGATGAGCTCAGCGGCCGCCTCGGCGGTCCGAATGCCACCGCTCGCCTTGACTCCCACCCGGTCGCTCACCGCGGCGCGCATCAGTCGCACCGCCTCGACGCTCGCGCCGCCCGCCGGATGGAACCCGGTCGACGTCTTCACCATCGACGCACCGGCCCGCTCGGCGCGGCGGCACACCTCGGTGACGGTGTCAGGCCCGGCGAACTGCAACAGCGCGGCCGATTCGATGATCACCTTCAGGAGGGTGTCGTCGCCGACGGCCTCCCGGACGGTCAGGACGTCGGCGAACACCTCGTCGAACCGGCCGTCGACGGCCGCACCCACATCGATCACCATGTCGATCTCGTCGGCCCCGGAGTCGACGGCCAGACGCGCCTCGGCCGCCTTGACCAGCGAGTGATGTTTCCCTGACGGGAACCCGGCCACGACACAGGTCCGCAGTTCCCCGGTGTCGATCGGCAACATCGACGGCGAGAGGCAGACGGCGAGCACCCCGAGTCGTGCGGCCTCGGCGACCGTGGCCTCCGCGTCGGCCCGGGTCGCCTCGGGTTTGAGCAAGGTGTGGTCGATGATGGCGGCGACGTCGCGGCGTCGCAGGTCCTTGTTCGTCACACCGACGAGCTTGGCACACTGACTGTCGTGGCCCCCGCACAGACGATCCCGACAGACCAGACCGAGCGCCGCTACGTGCTGACGCTCGGCTGCCCCGACCGCACCGGCATCGTGGCGCGGATCTCGACCTTCCTCACCGATGTCGGGGGCTGGATCACCGAGGCGGCCTATCACTCCGACGAGGAGACCGGGTGGTTCTTCACCCGCCAGGCCATCCGCGCGGATTCGGTGTCGTCGACCGCGGACGAACTTCGCGTGCGCTTCGCATCGGAGGTGGCCGCCGAACTCGGACCCGAAACGGATTGGCGCCTCACCGATTCGCGGGAGACGAAGTCCGTGGTCCTCCTGGTGAGCAAGGAGACCCACTGTCTCATCGACCTGCTCGGACGTGCACATCGTGGAGAACTGCCGGCGGCCATCCGGGCGGTCGTCGGCAACCACCGCGAACTGGAAGACCTGGCCACTCGGTTCGGCATCCCGTTCCACCATGTGCCGTTCGCGAGCGAGCGCAAGGCCGAGGCCTTCGGCGAGCTGGGGCGGATCGTCGAGGGTTATGACCCCGACGCCGTGGTGCTCGCGCGCTTCATGCAGATCCTGCCGCCTCAGCTGTGCGATGCGTGGGCCGGGCGGGCCATCAACATCCACCACAGCTTCCTGCCCAGCTTCGTTGGTGCGCGGCCCTACCACCAGGCCTTCGCGCGCGGGGTCAAGCTGATCGGAGCCACCTGCCACTACGTCACCGCCGACCTGGACGCCGGACCCATCATCGAACAAGACGTGGTCCGCGTGGACCACAGCGACTCGGTCGCCGACATGGTCCGCCAGGGTCGCGACATCGAGACGCTGGTGCTCAGCCGAGGCCTGCGCTGGCATCTCGAGGACCGGGTACTGGTCCACGGGCGCAAGACCGTCGTCTTCACCTGAGGTCCCCACACAGCACACCGCCCCGCGACGTGGCGTCGCGGGGCGGTGTGAAGTCTATGTCGTAGGCGACTACTCGACGGTTCCGCCGTCGTCGCCGCCGAGCGAACCGGTGGCCAGGTTGCCGATGATCTCCGTGATGGCTTCCGAGATGCCGGCTTCGATTGCGTCTGACATGCTCTACTCCTTCGTCATTGGCGAGATTGTTCGTCGATCACCGTCCGCTCTCACCCGTGCGTCGGCTCGTCGCCGACGTTACATATTCATTTCGGGAATGTCTCCCCTATCGGAGAAACCTGCGTTCGACTCTCGCAACAATCGGACCCACGAAACAGCGTTTTCCCAGCGGAAAGCGCAACGTTGCCCGAATTGAAATCATCGGAAATCGAATGTGAACACCCGTGTAATGCATCGAAAATGCAACGTCCGGACGCCTGCGTCAAATACTGACTCGGCCCAGAAACAGTTCAGCAGTTGATGCCGTCGGGGCCATCAACTGCTGAACCGGTGGTGAGTCGGGTCAATTCAGGTCTCCGAATCGCTGCCGCCGAGCGAACCGCCGCCGAGCGAACCCGCGTCACCGAGCCCGCCGATGATCGCCTCGACCGCGCCTCCGATCGCACCCGCGAGACCGCCCTCGACTATGCCTGCCATATCCGTCTCCTCTGATGATGGTGAGATGCCTGAGTGTCGGTCGCGCGTCTCACCTGGTCACACGACTCGGGGGCGACGTTACAGACCGATCACGGAATAGTCCTGCGATATGAATAATTCTTGGTTTGGATTCTCAAATGCCGTTCTAAACAACACATGAATCTCGTGCCATCGACCGCGGAATTCACCCGACCGGAAACATTCGCGGGGATTTCATGGTGGCATGGAACAATGGTCAGCATTCACGCGACCGGGACTCGATCACGGTCGTTGACGGCCGCCGACCGCCCGCTCGCACTCGACCTTCTCGCGGCGGGAATGCAGGAGGTCCCGGTCTATCGATGGCTCCTGGGCGAGAACTCCCCGCCCGAAGTGTTCCGGTGGTATGGCGACGTCCTCTTCACCGATCTCCTACCGGGCCTGCGCGGCCTGTTCGCCACCACCGGGGAATTGACCGGACTGATCGCGGCGGCGGGCCCCGATCATCGGACCCAACCGGTCGACGACGAACTCGCGACCCGTACACGCCATTTCGTGACCGCCCTGGATGGTCTGATCCCACGATTCCGCGAACTCCAGGAGAAATCGCGTGGGCTCTCGATCGATTCCGCGCACAGCATCGTGTTCGCGCTCGTCCACCCGGCCCATCGAAGGAACGGCACTCTCGCGGCGATGCTCGAACCCGTCCTGCAGGAGGCCCTCGGCGCGGGGTCGCCGGTCACCGCCAGCACGGCCGACGCCCACATGGTCGACGTGTACGCACGGAAGTGGGGCGGCCGGGTCTACGGAGAGTTCACGCTGACCGACGGACCGACGGTCTGGTTCCTGACCGTCGACCCGCCGGTGTCGGTCTGAGTCCCGGTCAGACCGAGCAACCGCCCGACTGGCTCTGCGACGACGTGCCGGTCATCTCGCTGGTCAGCTGCACGTCCGAGCCGCTGATGGCGAACTCGAGCCCGCTGTCGGTCACCTCGAGCGAGTCGACCTGCACCTCATCGAAGAACGGGCCGAGCGACGACGTGGTGACCTGGTCGACGATCTGCTGGGCGAAGTCCGGCGGGATACCGAAGACCAGGGCGCTGGCCTTCACGACCTCGAAGTCGACTCGACCGTCGGTCAGCACAGGTTTGATCGTCGCCGAGACCGGCACCTGGAAAACCATGACGGGGAAGGCTGCCTGCACCTCGAAGGTGCCGTCGGCAGCGTTGCCGGTGATCTGCTCGACCGCACCGACGCCGCCCGCCCCGGTTCCGGTGCCCTGACCGCCACCGGTCGCCTGCTCCTTGCTCAGTTCGACGATCCGCTCGTAGGGGATGAAGCCCGTCCCGTTGAGGCTCTTGATGTCGGTGGAGTTCTCGGTGCCCGAGATACCGTCGGCGCGCATGTGCAGGCGGACGCCGCCTGCACTGTCGTCGGTGTCGACCTGCACGAAGGGGATGTCGCCACTGCCCTGCAAGATGATCGGTTTGCGACTCAGGGAGACCTCGGTCGGCACGCCGGTGAGCCCACCGAAGGATTCTTCGAGACAGTTGGTGACCTTGTTGCGCAGGTACAGTTCACTGCCGACCGCGCCGATGACCACGAGGAGCAGCACACCGACGAGGCTGAAGGCCACGATCTTTCCCGTGCTGCGCTTCTTGCGCGGCGACGTCATGACCGGACCACCGCCGGTCGGGCCGCCGGTTTCCGGCGCGATCGGTCCCGACGCGGTGCCGGGCCCGTAGGGATCTTCGCCGGGCGGGAACTGCGACGTGGGGGGCTTGGTTCCGCCGATGTCGGCCGTGTCCGCGTCGGACGGGGGGATGGCGGAGTAGGCCTGCGCTCCCGGGACGATCGGTTCGGTCGCGAACTGCTCGGTCGCGGGCGGATCGCCCTGTTCGGCGCCGGACACCGAACGCCATTCACCGCCCTGGCCCGTCGAGGTCGGCTCACCGGTCGCGGGATCGGGATCGCCGGGGTTGTTCGTGTTCGGATCGTGCTTGCCGGTTGCGTCGGCGTTGTCCCCGGATGAGGAATCGGGGCGGGGCGTGTTGCTGTCGCTCATGGGTTCCGTCCTGGGTCGTCTGACTCGCGGAGCCGCGTGTGGGCCGGCGTCACGTCGTTGTCCGTCTCGCCGCTGGCCGGCAGACGTCGCTCGTTGGCGAGGACTGCCAGTTGCGTACGGGCCTTCTCGACCAGTGCTAGGTCGAGGTCGTGCACGTCCACCCGGATGCTATCCGGATACGCGGCGACCAACGTACCGAATGGGTCTGTGATTTGGCTGTGTCCGATTCCGGTCGGCGCGCTCGACGACGCGGCCGCGTCGTCGGTGGGAAACGCCTGGTCGACGGCCACGACGAAGGTCGTCGAGTCCAGCGCCCGGGCCGAGGCGAGCACCTCCCACTGACGCAGTTTGCCCGGTCCGGAACCCCACGACGTGGGTACCACGATCACCTGGGCGCCCTTCCGTGCGAGGTGGGTGAACAATGCGGGGAATCGGATGTCGTAGCAGGTGGCCACGCCGACGGTGACGTCGCCGACCGCGAAGGTCAGCGGCTCCGCTCCGGCGGCCACGTTCTTCGACTCGGTGAATCCGAAGGCGTCGTAGAGATGGATCTTGTGGTACCCGCGGCGTGTCCCGTCCGGGTGTGCGACGACGACTGTGTTGCGGACCCGGCCGTCGCCGGCGGGCGTGAACATACCGGCCACCACCGTGACTTCCGACGCCGCGGCGACCTCGGACACGCCGCGCGCCCACGGACCGTCGAGATCCTCGGCGACCGGCTTCAGCGGCACCCCGAACCGGCACATCGTGGCCTCCGGGAAGACGACGAGCTCGGCACCGCGCGACGCCGCGTCCGCGGTGGCCGCACGCACCGTCTCGAGATTGGCGGTGGGGTCGTCGGTCGAACTGATCTGGGCCATCGCGACACGCATGACGGCCACACTATCCAGCCGGTGCGACCGTCTCCCAGGGAACCGTGAGCACGTTGTCGGACAGGCGGCGCCGCGGCACCTCGCAGTCGACCCCACGGTCGCGCAGCAGACCCAGTGCATGCACCCACCGGGCGCGCGGGCCGTACGGCGCCAGCGGCGCGGCGATGTCCCAGCACTGATCGGCCAGGGCCAGCAGCGTGTGGATCCGCTCGCCCGGCACGTTGCGATGGATCAGCGCCTTGGGCAGTCGCTCGGCCAGTTCCGACGGACGGCCCGAGTGCTCCGGCGCCCAGCTGAGGGTCAGGCTCACCGGCCCGTCGGCGTCGAGCAGCACCCAGCTGCACCGTCGGCCGATCTCGTCGCACGTCCCCTCGACGATCACTCCGCCCGGCGAGAGTGCACCGCGGATCCGGGCCCACGCGTCGTCGACCTCGTTCTCGTCATACTGGCGCAGCACGTTGAACGCGCGCACCACCCGGGGTCGCAGGCCGCCCAGCTCGAAGCCGCCGAGACCGAACCGCACGCCGGCACGGGGCTCGACCACGCGGGCGGGGTCGATCTCGAGACCGACCATCTCCAGATCCGGGGCGACCGCGCGGAGCCGTTCGGCCATCTCGACGGTCGTGTCCGGACGCGCACCGTAGCCGAGGTCGACGACGAGCGGCCGGGGCACGTCCAGGGCGGCACGCACCCGCGGGGAGTGGACCATCCACCGGTCCACGCGCCGGAGCCGGTTGATGTTCGTCGTGCCCCGGGTGACCCGGCCCTGCGGTCTGTGCTCGATGCGCTCGGACCTGACGGACGGGCGGCCGGCTCGGATCACAAGTTCTTGTCGACCCAGTCCTTGGCGTACTCGGCCTCGGCGCGGAACAGGTCGACGAGGTTGATCAGGATCATCTGCTCGAGCTTGCCGTTGACGAACGGGACGAAGACCTTCGCCTCACTGGTCCGGCGGATCGTGCAGCCACCGTTCTCGGTGGGGAAGAGTTCCTGCCAGCCGTTGAGGCTGCCCGGACCCGCCGGGATCGAGGCGTTGTAGGTGCCCTTGGTGTTGTCCGGGTCGAACGGACCCAGGGTCTCCTCGCGGGTGATGACCATGTCCTTCTTCATCACCGTCTGCGCGAGCGCGGGCAGCTGGTCGCGCCCGATCGTCTGCTTGAGGACCACCCGGATACCCGTCTCGTCGGAGACGAAGGAATCGACCTCGCAGTGCGGGGAGATCATCTGGAAGCCCGCCATCATGTCGTCCCAGTACTGCTTGATGCTCTGGGCCTGGTAGAGCTTCTCCGCGGACTGCGTGTACCGAGCGGAGTAGCTGAGCCGTCGTGCCATGCAGACCAGGCTACGTCAGCGGATTCTCGGTCTCCCACTCGACGGTGTGTCCGCGCTCGGCGTCGAGCAGCGCCGACAGCTCGC
>NZ_LZMP01000029.1:0-46728 GCF_001691435.1 Gordonia sp. UCD-TK1
GAACTGCCGAGCCACCCTCTCGTAGTCCTTCTCCTGTCGCTTCAGCTCGATACGCTCGGCAACGGCGTCTTTCAGTGTCTTAGTGAAACCGGTACCCACGTACAGAGTCGGTGGCGACATGTCACACCCGCCCGCGATTTGAATGGCTACGCCGGATTCGAGTACGGCGTCGCGCAAGCGGTCGTGGCGGGCCTTCCAACTCTCCATGGCATTGGTCAGTCGATCTTCGTTGTCACTCATGGTGTTCCTTCGATGATTTGGGTGGTGTGGCCCGCTGCCTGCAACATGCGGTCCAGCAGGTTGGTCGGGTTGTGGCAACGATCGGCCATGGAGCGGAGGGCGATCGGGTCGAGGGCATCGTTCGGGGCAACCAGGTCGACGACGTCCGCGCACCACCGCAGATGATCGGGGTTGGTGGCATCCGGTTCAGGCAGAGACGGTTTCTCAGCGATCTCGTCGAGGCGGGCGCGCTGGAACTCCTTATCCCCCATTGCCCCCATTGCGTCAGCCATCATTCCGCTCATGTTGGTTGTCCCGCTTTCTGTTCGAGGTTGGGGGTGGTCATAGCCCGCCCCCGGGATAGATGAGTTTCGCTGTGACGCAAAGCCAGGGCTGGTAGATTTATCTGGGATTGCTCTCAGCTGTTGCCTCTTGTTACCCATCAGGGTGTCACCGCCCCGCCTGCGTAAGCGGTGACACTCGGGAAACATCTTGTTGACCATTACGTCTCACGTAGGCTGCCCACGCGTCGGTGGTCTCGACGTATTCGATCACCTGCGCTCCTAGGCCCGTCCTGGGCTGTCCGTCGAGTAGGAGGCGGACCCAGTGGGCGAGGGCTTCCCATCCGATAGCTTCTTCCGGCGTCTGGGTCATCGTGGCGTCGGGTTCAATACCGGGCTGAAGATTCACCAGTTCAGCGATCTGTTCCAGAATCTGTTCGGCGGTCATGAGAGCCTCCATGTCGGTACGAACGCTCCAGCGATACCCGAGTCGCGCAGAATCTGTGCATCGTCATCGCCGTAAGCGACGAGCACTGATGGTGCGCCCGCTTGCCCGCCGCCCCTCGATCTGTCGGGCAGACTGCCATCAGGATGATGAAATATGATGCGGCGGTGAAGGAATAGGACCGCCGTTGCAGCATCCCAAACATGCTGACGGAACAAGGCTGTCTCCGTGCGGGCGAAGATTAGAGCAGTGCCGCGTCCGTGAAGAGCCATGCGCTCCAGCCAGACACCGATATGCTTGCCATACGGCGGGTTCAGCCACACCCTCCCCTCCCACATCTGCATGAGCCCATCGTCCGGGAGGGTGATGTGGCGACGGGCTGTTGGCCACAGCACGGGATCGGGCGCAGAGCACGGATCGAGGTCAAACTCACCGAGCGCGTCAAGAATCCGTCGGGGCGTCAGCCACACGTCAGTCGTGATCCGGTGTGACTCATGTGCCCCATAGGAGCGCGCTGTTCTCGCCGTGCTCGTCATTTCAGGCCTCTCCTAATCGGTGACATGTGATGCCTTGCTTCCATTCGGTCGCGCTCTTGTATCCGTCACTCATGGTGTTCCTTCGATGATTTGGGTTTCGTGGCCCCGCTGCCTGCAACATGCGGTCCAGGAGGTTGGCGGTGGTCGGGTTGTGGCATACGGTGTGCCGCCACAGGCCGTCGAACCACCACACGTAGAGGCGGGTCACGACGAACCGCCGACGTCTGGCTCGCTGATGGCCTTGCAGAGCAGTTCCTTGTAGACCACATCGCGAACCGAGTCGACGAACATCCGGTACAGCCAGTCCAGTTGCCCGGGATCGGTTTGCTTACAACGCTTCTGCGTGCAACGAGGAAGGCAGTACTCGGCATCGAATCTGCTGATGGCGGCGGCGTTGATGGCCTGCTCGATCCGAGGCCACAGATCCATCTCTGCGGCACTCACGACAGGCCGCCGTCGAACGTTTCGCCTGGGCCTTCGAGTTCGTGTTGGAGCCAACGCCACCGGGCCTGCAATTCGCGTGCATCAGCGAGGGCATGATGTTCGGGCATCGGTTCGTCGCTCAGGACGAAGTCGGGGAACTCGGGGCGCCCGGCCTGCTCCCACAGCTGTCGAAGATCGTGGGTCCACATCGGGATGCCCTTCGGCAGGCCGATCATCTTCCCCCACAGTTGCGCCAGGACTACGTGGTCGTAGGCGGCGTAGTCAGCCCACAGTTCGACCGGGGTGCCGTCGTTGTTGCGGATGCCGGTCAGGAACTCGCGAACCTCGTTGGCAATCACCCACTTCGGCTTCACCTCAGTCGAACGCATGGAGATACCACCCCACGAGTACTTCCGCTTGTATCCGAAGCCCTTGTTCTCCTTGACCCGGCCAGTGCTGTGGGTCGGGAGATGGCGCACGACGTTGTCCATCATCCAGTCGTCGTCGCGCAGTCGATCCCACGGCGCATCAGAGTTGACGGCGTAATAGGTGGCTTCGTTCTCGGCGACGATCCCGATCGAGATCAGCTCGATCGTCTTGCCATCTTCAAGAAACTCTGTGTCGTACCAGAACCTCATCTGTCACCCTCGATCTCAGGCTTACGCATGGCGGCCAACTTCACTGGCCCGTCAATGAACCGGCGGCAGTCTCTGCACTGCAGTCGCCATCCGCCGACGAAGTTGATTTCGTCGCCGTAGATGGGACGGAGTCGAGAATGGGCGCAGTGGCGTCGATTTCGGAACCGCATCAGTACACCGCCCCGGTGGTGGTGTCATGGTGGCGGTCGACGATAACCAACATCCACGGAACAACGAGCGGCAACAGCCGATGACCGGTGTACATCCCAGCCTCACTCAAGACGACCGAGTACTGTGCGTCGATGGCGTTGAGAGCCCCAGCCTTCCGCCGATAGCCTTCACCATGACCGAGGATCGTGTGGTTGTTCGACTTGCACCGCCAACGCCACTCGGGCTCGTTGCAACCGCACACGCACACACCCGTGTACACCTCGATGGTGCCGCGATACCGGGCCGGCGTGGAGTCGAGATCAATCATCACTCGCCCCGTCCTCAAGCAGCGCCCGCAACTCGGCAACCTCAGCCGGATCGGACTCGCCCAACTTCGACAGATACTCAAGGGCTTTCGCTTGATCCTCCGAACTCAAGCCCCCCGCCTTCACCTTCGCCCCAAACGACTCCGGGATCGGCTTGAACGACACCTTCAGCGGCTCCACCACGTACGGGGCTCTCTTGCCGCGGGTGACTGTCAACGGCAGCGTCAGCCGTTTCTCGATGTGCGACATGGCCTTGATACGCACACCACCCACAGCCTGACCACCCCACTGCACCCTGCGGTCGTTGTAGATCGCGAGCTGGCGACCCACATACACAGAGGCGTCCGGCCCCCACGCCTGCACAATCACCCGCCGCATCGACTTACACGGCCGGTACGCGCGGCCCGGGAACTCGGCGAGCTCGAAGTTCACCGGCTGCTCGGCGTTGCCCTTGCTTACTCCGGTGATCGTCACGATGCGCGGCTCTTCGGTCAGGTCGTCAGCGTTGACCTGCGTCGAGTCCGCCTCGATCGTCTTCAACATGTCCACTTTTCTCAGTTCCTTCCTGCCGCAGCCAGGCGTCGCTCTCGCCGCCTGGTGCGCCGACATTCACGGCACTCACGGGAACCGGCCGTGTTCACATACGTGTTCAGCCGGTCGTATTCATGCCCTTGGGGGCAATGCGACTTGTTCGCCATGTGGTGCGTGCCGTGGCGAACTCGGTCGAGCAGGTTCTCGGATCGGCTACCCCATGAGAGGTTGGCTAGGGTGTCGTTGGCGGGGTTGCCATCGGCATGCAAAGCCTCGAACCCTTCGGGCGGTGGGCCAACGAATGCCAGGAGAACCAGGCGGTAGACCTTCGCCGTGGACTGCTTACCGTCCTTCGAGAGCAGCACCCTCCGGTGCCCATCCGGATCAGTCTGGAGGCGGCGGACAACGCCCTTGCATCGCCTGCCGCGCATGTCCTTTCGGTCTACAGACCGGACACGCCCTAGATCGGAGACCTCATAAAGGCCCTCGTAACCGGGGACGGACCTCCACTGCTCGCTCATACGACGATCTCCTGCTCGATGATGCGTTCGGTGGCTGCCAGTTCGGCGGCGTTCTCGTGGTAGATGCGCGCCAATTCCATTGCGTTGTCCTCGAACCGACGGACCGCTTCGACGATCACACGCTGCCACTCGACGCTCGGATAGACGCGGCGGATGAACAGCGGCATCCCGGCACAGAAGCTGACAAAATCGATCCACTTCCGCCCGGACACAAGCAGTCCGGCCTGCAGCTGCGGCATGTGCTCCGGCGGCACCGTGTTGGCGATGATGGTGTTCATGTGCGACTTCGGCCGCGGACACTTCACTTCCAAGAGTCCCTCTTCACCGACCAGCCCATCGGGGCTGTACCCGAGCTTCGCGCCACCGAGGGTGCGGACCATGAACCCCACTTCGGACACCGCCGCTTTGGTCTCGGCGGCGTACAGGCTGCGGGCGATCGGCTCATGCTCGATCCCACGAAGCATGTCGTCCGACACGTACGTCGGGTACGACCAGCCCGTGATGCGTTCCGACACCAACAGCGCTGTGAGGCTGCGGGAATCGTCGTTGCTGGCGACCTCGAGGATGGGGGCCGAACTGTTCCGGCGTGCCTCTTCCGCGCGCTCCGGATGCATCGTCTTGATCGGCTGCCCCTTCTGCCCGAGACACGCATCGTTGGCGCGGGTGTGGCATTTCGGGCAGTCGAAGTCGATCGCCGACAGCTTCCGGCACGTGATGAGTTGGCCGACAACACTCGCGGTGACGATCCCGCGGCGCTGCTCAAACCACTCCTCCGAACGCTGCTCAATCTTCTCGTGAACAGTGAGGGTCATCGGTCGTAGTCCCGTCTGTTGATGCGCAACCGGACGCGGTCGAGCGCGTCGGCGAGGCTGGTGGATTCCTCGGAAACAGATGTCTCCCAGGACATGAGGTCGGTGAAGTTGGAGACGGACACCTTGTGATGCATGGTTCCGTCGGGGTTCTTCCAGTGGCTGATGCCGACGATGGCGTCAACGTCGGGGTCGGTGATGGTGTCGGACAGTTGCCGCCAGGCGCGGCCGATGGTGTCGTCGTCTGTGACGGCGTGGAGATGTCGCGCCGCTGTCATGACTCGCCCGCCTTCTCTGCGCGGCGCCGGCGAATGTCCTCGGCACGCAACCCGGCGACCCCGCGCGCGCAGTGCTCGTGCATCAGGACGGTCTTGTCGTAGGCGATCAGATCGCCGATACCCCACCAGCGCTTGCACGCCGGGCACTCGCGCGGCCACTTCGCCGGAAACGACCCACTCATGCCGCCACCAGCCTGAACCCGTCAGTCCACCTGGTCGGCGCCGAACGGCCCACCATGTGACACAAACGATCCGCCGTATCCAAATGCGCGAGGAACGTGTTGCGGTCCCCGACCCGCGCTGGCTGCCAACACACCGGACAGCGACGCACCACCGGCGGCTCCTCGTGTTCGGCGCTCACGGCTGATCACCGCCGTCCACGATCTCCCCGCGGTCCACCAACATCGGGTCCCACCGATTGAAGAACGCCCGATAGATGAGGTCACCCAGGATGATGACCGCGGTCACCACACCCATCCCGCATAACAGCACCGCACCGGCCGCGTTCATGACGCCACCCGCTGCTGCTGCAGAGCCCGGGCCGTACGCGAATGCCGCGACAGACCAGACGGATTCGGCTGATCGAGATCGACCGGCTTCTCGTGCAGACGATCCTTGATCGCCGCAACGTCGTCCTCATCCAGCAGCCACTGCCGGCCCACCCGCGAACCGATGCCCTTGAACCGGCCACCCTCACGCGACAGATGGTGCTTCACATACCGCGGCTTCAACGGCCACAACTCCGACTCACACAAATCGTCGACAGGTCTACCAATCACGCTGCTACTCCTTCACGTTCGACGAGGACCGCAGTCGCATTCACGAGTTCGGCCATCAGGGCGAGTGCCTGGTTGAGAGACAGATGCAGGTCCGTGGAGTCGTCGCCCGGAGTGACGACCGCGATCGACTCGACACCCTCAGTCGATTCGCCGACGCCGACGTAACAGTCACCGTGACGGGTCGCGACCGGGGTCGGCTCGGCATAGAAGGCGAAGTGGCTCATGCTGCGCTCCCGTGAATGCGGCGGTGGATGAGCTCGACACCACGCGGGAGGATCTGCAACGTGTAATGGGTGCAAGACCCCCACTGATGCTCGACAACCTTCTCCCGGGTCTGGAAGTGGTGCGCGTACTGTGCGTAGAAGTCGTACTGCGTTGCGCCGCACTGTGAGTGCTTGACGAAGATCAGCTTCTCGTCGATCAGCCAGCGGCGGAGATCCTTCTCTTTCCAACCCAGGATCTTCGCGACCTCACGCACCAGACGGGCGCCGCCCTGTGCGAGGAGGTAGTCGTTCGCGAGTTCGGCCTTCGGTGTGAGCTCTGCGATCTCGGCGTCCTTCTGCGCGAGCATGTGCTGGGCCTCGATGACCGCGTGTGCGAGGAGCTTTGGGCCGGCCAGCGTGGGCGCCGGTGTCGAGTTGTAGGAGCCGGTCTTGCGGATCTCGGGGAGGACGGTGCCGGTGATCCACCGACGGAAGGCAACCGCGTCGGGCTTGTCGGACCGGATCACGACCTCGTACATGCCGGCCTCGGACACGATGGTCATCGACTGCGCGCCGCCAGCGGTCGGAAGGGTGTACGTCTGGCGTACCCCCTCATCGAGGCGATCCGCGACCTGACCGGGGCGGCGAGCCAAGCCGAGGACGTTGCAGAGGTCGGCGAGGACGAACCACGGCTCGCCGGCGACCATGACGGTTCTGACAGCGGCGCCGTCGTAGGTGAAGGGCACCACCGCGGATGCCGTAGGATTCTGGGACATACGAACTCCTTTGCAGTTCGTCTTGGGCCGTCCGGTGTTCGCGCACCGGGCGGCTTCTTCTATTGCGGGAGGTTGGGTCCCGCCCCGGCTTCCCCTCCACCTATGAGCCCGTAGCTCTGGGTGGCGACCGGGGCGGGCTGCGCAGGCTCCTGTGAGAGGGGGTTGGCCTGCGCGCTCCCGCACTGACAGCAGCCAGCACGGGAGTGGTCAGTGAAGTCCGCGGTCAATGCGCGGACGATGGACCGCGGCCGAACTTCGATGTCCCGCAGGCGGACAAACCCGCGTTCCCTCGAGCCGTCAGGGGCCTCGAAGACGATGTCCACGAGCCCGTCGAGGTAGCCGTTGGACTCAACACCGAGCACGGGGTACGAGGCGCCAGGGCGGGGGCGCCACACCGCAGACGTCACGAGTCACCGCCGAGGATGCTCCGCAACACGCGCTTACCCGACGGTGTGAGGTCGCCGTGCGTCGTCAGTTCGTCGAGGGCGGCTTGTGCCCGTTTGATGTCAGCGCGAGCCTCGTCCCTCTGGCGCAGGGTCCTCGCTTCCATCTTCACGGAGTAGGCGTCGGCCTTGTATTCCGTCTCGGCGATCAGCCACTCGGCAATCTGTTGCGCCCGGTCGAGTTCGGCGAGGAGGCCTCGTACGAGATCGGGTGCGGCGTTGTGCGCGTCCGGGATTGACTGGTCACGGTTGCCGCTTCCCGACCACAGCGTCAGCGGACCCGGCCACGTGTCGAGCCATTCGCGGGCGACGGTCTTCGTATCGTCGGTCATGACTTGTCGCCCGCCTGCTCGGTGCCGCACACCCAGTGCGAATGGCAGATAGGAGTGCCGCGGTCGTACTGCCACACCGATTCCCGTTCCCACCGGCCACCACACTTGCCGCCGTGTTCACACGGCCAAGTGATCGGACGCTCAAGACGCCCACCACTCGCGTACCCGGTCATGACGACGCCGCCTCGGGATGCCGGCGGGCGTCGCGACAGTCCTGGCAACGCCGATACGGGTGAATCCCCGGCTCGCCGGCGTCTTTCGTGAACAGCGCCCACTGCACCGCGAAGAGCGTCGGCCCAGCCGCGACCCGATGGCATGTCGAGCACTGCACTGAGGAAATCGACTTGCCTGTGGCGTCCGTCTGCCAGCCCACGACGCCGGACACCTTGCCCTCGAGCGTCGGCAACGGTCGGCCGGGATCGCTGAAGGTCAGTAGCTCTGCGGTAGTCACGATGCCCTCCGGTTTCCGTCACGCGTTCCGCGATACACCCGCGGCACGAAAAGAGCACCATCGTCCACACCGAGAGCCCTCTCAATCGCGACGCCCCGAAGCTCGTTCGTGGACTTCGCCTTACCGCTGCAGAGCTGCCCGATGAGCTGGCGAGAGATCGAGGTCGGCACGTCACTACCGCGGCCCTTGCGTCGTTCGGAGCGTGCGATCTTCCGCAACTGGATGCTCGACTCGTCCGCCAACTCCTCATGGGTCACGTCGGCGCGGCGCATAGCTCGGATGAGCATTTCGTGGTCGCAGTCTGCGTAGAAGTCGCGAGAAGTGGCGTTCACCCCTACCCCTTCCATGGTCCGTGTCACGCGTTCCACGTTACACGACTAGCGAGCTACCGCAAGAGGGAATCTGAAAGAATATGCAGGCACGACGCTTGACCAGCAATAACAAGCGGGTTGTTCCTAGCGGCTGGTGCTAGTTGCGCGCTATTCGAACACGAGCATCGAGAGGCATGGTGGGGCTGTGAGCGAACCGAACCTACCGCCCGAACAGTGGCGGCCCCTGTTTGACCGGGCCAACATTGAGTTCGGGTATCGGCCGCTCGCAGCACGCGCAGGCATGACCCACACTCGGGTGCACCGACTGATACGCGGCGGCGGAACAACCGACGCCGCGATCCAACAGGTTGCCGATGCACTCGGAGTAAAGGCGTCAGTGATCCGCGAGTTGCGAGGCGAGCCGGCGGTGGAGCGGGAGCCGTTCACCCTGCCCGATGACGCGGGCAGGCTCACCCACGATGAGCGCAACGTCATCCGGGCCATGGTCCGGGCGCTCCTTGACGCGAGGGACCGCCATGTCACTCAACCTTCCGATACGCCGGCCGAGGAACAGGGAACACCGGGCGCGCCGCACACGGACGAGAAGACCCGGGGCGACGACAAGGTCACACCCTTGCGTCGCCCAGATCAAGCCCTCAAGCCTGAACGACCCGAGGATGCGAAGGCTGCACGTAAACGTGATCCGCGGTTCCCGCCGCAGGACCCGGACGCCTAACTTACACCGATGTAACTCCAGGTCAGGACCGTTTCTGTCAGACCTTGATGTTCTGATTCGGACATGAACTGGCATCCCTGGCGGTCGGCCCGCGATGACTACCCGCACATCGCGATCGACTGCACACAGCGACTCTCACCCGGAACGATGGGCCTCAACGGCGAGCGCACCATCTGGATTCACCGCGGCCTCACCCAGGCGGAGAGACGGTGCACCCTCACCCACGAGTTGCTGCACCGGGAGATGCCGGACGCTGACGAGGAGACGATCGAGCGTGAGACGGCCCGCCGGCTCATCACGCTGCCGCAGTTGGTGGACGCGTTCCGGTGGCTGCGTCACCCATCACTCCCAGATCTTGCGGACCATCTATGGGTGGACGAGCAGACAGCCTGGACGCGAATGGAGAACCTGGACCCGATCGAGGTCGCCGAGATCGAGGCGGCCACAGAGGGCGACTGGTCATGGAGCGCGGTCGCATGACCGACGACGACAGACGGATGCTCGACCTCGCGGGCGCGCGCTGGAACTACGCCGGCAGTCTCGAGCAGACAGTGCGTGATGAGTTCGGGATCAGCCTCACTCGGTTCTATCAACGGATCAATCAGCTCATCGACACAGAGGAGGCGTTGGCGTACTCCCCGGTGGTGGTGAATCGGTTGCGGCGGCTGCGAACTCCGAGGCGTCGCTAGCCGAACACCTTCCCGATGGCAGCGGCTGCAGATTCGTGCGACGTCCGATCCAGGTGTCCATACACGGAAATGGTGACCGTGATCGACTCGTGGCCTAGGTGGGCTTGGATGACGGGGAGCGGGACGCCGGCGGCGATCATCCAGCTGGCGCAGGTGTGGCGGAGGTCGTGGGGTGAGGCGTGCCAGGCGGTCTTTTGCATGGCGACGCGCCAGCCGCCGTCGTAGAAGCGGCTGTAGGTGACGCGGTCGCCGAGTTTGTTGGTGAACAGCAGCTTGGTCTTGGGGCGGTCGAGGTCGAGTAGTTCGATCGCCTGCGCAGGCACGTTGATGGTGCGCCTGCTTGCACGGGATTTCGGGTAGGACAGGCGTTTCTCGGTGGTGCCGGTCCACTTCCAGGCTTTGGAGATGCGGACGACGCCGCCGGTGTCTGTCGGGGTGATGTCGCCGACGGTGAGCGCGGTGGCCTCACTGAAGCGCATGCCGGTCATGACGAGCCAGGTGGCGAGTGGCTGCCATTGTTCGGGCATGGCTGCGGCGAGTTCGTAGAACTGCTCGCGTGTCAGGAACACGGGGTCGTCGACCGGGTCCTTGCGTGGGAGCCTCTTGCTTGTGAGGTCGCACGGGTTGGCGGTGAGTCGGCCTTCACGGACGGCCCGGGCGAGCGCCGCAGACAGGAGGCCGTGCTTGTTCGCGATCGTCTTGCCACTGTTGCCGCGGCGCTCGAGCTCGCCGATCCATGAGGCAATGACGGTTTCGGAGATCCCGGAGATCGGGAGCTGGCCGATGCTCGCGAAGTCGTTGCGCGCGTACGCCTTGTAGCGCTTGATGGTGCCGGGTTCGACACCGGTCAGCGAGTCGATGTGGTGTTCGAGCGCTTGGGCCAAAGTGGTTTCGTCGCGGTGGGTTTCGATGATGCCGAGGATCTGCATCGCGCGGTCGTGGCCGAACTTCTCGACGTTGAGTTTGTGGGTGGTGGCGGCTTGGATGGTTTCGAAGGACAGGCGTCGTTGGCGGCCGTTGTGGCGCCAGGCGACCTTGAAGACTTCGGTGCCGTCGGCGCGCGTGGAGGGGTGGATGGACGCCATCAGTCGATGTACTCCAACTCTGCAGCGAGACTTAGGTGGACGTCTCCACGGCGCGGCCCCAGCAGTTCGACAACGAACGCGGCCACCCCTCGGTAGAGCCCTACTGCCCCGACCTTCCCGTACATGTCGGTGCCTGAGACCCGCACCCGGTCGCCGGGCTTGAACTCAGGCATCGTCCACCCGCGCTTCGAGTGCGCGAATGCGGGCGACCTCGTCAGCGTCGATCGTGCCGTACATGCGGAGCATAAGACCGAGGGCTGCAGGAAGATCGACGGTACCCTCGTCGAATGTTTCGGACATGGCTGAACACTCCCAGGTTTGTCGTTCCACCCAGTCTACCTGGAGTGTTACCCGGAAGTGTTACCTGCCAATGCCGCGTGTCTGTGACCTGCGGTGATTGGTGGAGCTAAGGGGACTCGAACCCCTGACCCCCACACTGCCAGTGTGGTGCGCTACCAGCTGCGCCATAGCCCCGTATTTTGTTGTTCCGCCCTGTTCAAGGGCACTGGCGAAGTTACACCATCTCGGCGATACCAGCCAAATCGCCAGGACGCCGACCCGGTTGGTGTCGAGTCGGCGTCCGCGACTCAGGAGTTGCCGCCACCCAAGATGCTGTCGAGCCAACCGGTGCCCTCGAGGACGCCGTTGACGGGCTCGCCGTCGTGCAGCACGGTCGGGGTGCCGACCTGGCCGCCGGTCGCCTTCGACAGTTCGTCGGTCGACTTCTGCGCGTTCTCCTCGGCCTGGGCGACCTTCGCGTTGTCGGTGATGCACGTGGCGGTGGCCGGCGTCGCGCCCTGCTCGGTGGCGAGACGCGCGAGCTCGGGGCTGGTGATGTTGCCGGTGCCGTCCTCGGGCGGCTGGGCGGCGAACAGTGCGCTGTGGAATCGCAGGAACAGATCGGTGTTCTGCTCGTCGGCCACGCAGGTCAGCGCACCGGCAGCGCGCGAGCTGTAGTCACCGGTCGCCGACCGCGAGTTCAAGAAGTGCAGCGTGTGGTAGCGCACGCGGAGTTTGCCCTCGGTCACGGCCTTGGTGATGGCCGGTCCGGACTGCTGCTCGAACACCTTGCACACCGGACACATCGGGTCTTCGAAGACGTCGATGAGCGGAGCGGTCTCGGGACCGACGATCATCGTCGAACTCGACGCCAGCGCGGCTTGATCGGTGTCACCCTGATCGCGTCCGCTCCACCAGATCCCGCCGATCACGAGGCCCGCGATCACCAGGACGGCGATGCCGCCGAGCACGTAGGTCATCGTGTTCGACGGCGCGCTCGGCTGATACTTCGAGTTGGTGGTGCGGGGCACCGATGCTCCCGGCTTGCGCTTCTTGCTCACATTCCGACAATAACGGCGTCGCGCTGAAAATTGTCTGAGGGAACGTCCGGCCGGAACGGGGCGGTGACCGCCACCGCCGGCCCGCTACTCGCTCAGGCCCCCAGCGCCGCGTCGACGACCTGCTGCGCCTCGCTCTGCACCTGCGCGAGATGGTCTGCGCCCTTGAAGGATTCGGCGTAGATCTTGTACACGTCCTCGGTCCCCGACGGGCGAGCCGCGAACCAGGCGTTCTCCGTCGTGACCTTGAGGCCGCCGATCGGTGCGCCGTTGCCCGGTGCGGTCGTCATGATCGCCGAGATGGGTTCGCCCGCCAGTTCCGTGGCCGTCACCTGCTCCGGTGACAACTTCGACAGCACCGCCTTCTGCTCCCGGCTGGCCGGCGCGTCGATCCGCGCGTACGCCGTTGTCCCGTACTCCTCGGCGAGTTCGGCGTAGCGCTGCGACGGCGACTTGCCCGTCACCGCGAGGATCTCCGACGCCAGCAGCGCCATGATGATGCCGTCCTTGTCGGTCGACCACGGGCTGCCGTCGAAGGTCAGGAACGACGCCCCGGCGCTCTCCTCACCACCGAAGGCGACGCGACCGTTCAGCAGGCCGTCGACGAACCACTTGAAGCCGACGGGAACCTCGAGTAGCGGTCGTCCGATCCCGGCAACCACCCGGTCGATCAGCGACGACGACACGAGCGTCTTGCCGACGGCCGCCGACTCCGACCACTGCGGCCGGTGCGTGAACAGGTAGTCGATCGCGACGGCCAAGTAGTGGTTGGGGTTCATCAGACCGGCGTCGGGCGTGACGATGCCGTGCCGGTCCGAGTCGGCGTCGTTGCCGGTCGCGATGTCGTAGGAATCACGGGAGGAGATGAGTGAGGCCATCGCGTTGGCCGACGAACAGTCCATCCGGATCTTGCCGTCGGTGTCGAGCGTCATGAACGAGAACGTCGGGTCCACCGTCGGATTCACGACCGTCAGGTGCTCGAGGTTGTATCGGAGGCCCAGCAGCGCCCAGTAGCCGACGGACGCGCCGCCGAGCGGGTCGGCGCCGATGTGGATGCCGGCGTCGCGGATCGCCCGCATGTCGACCACATCGCCGAGTCCGTCGATGTAGTTGAGGAGGAACGAGTAGTCGTGCACGAACTCGCTGCCGCGCGCACGCTCGAACGGGATGCGCGCGACACCGTCGAGCTTCTGCTCGAGCAGTTCGTTCGCCCGCGCCGCCACGACCGAGGTGATCGAGGTGTCCGCGGGACCGCCGGTCGGCGGGTTGTACTTGAACCCGCCGTCCCGCGGCGGATTGTGTGACGGCGTCACGACGATGCCGTCGGACAGCACCCCCGGGTTGTCCTGGTTGAACATGAGGATGGCGCGGCTGACCGCCGGCGTGGGTGTGAACGAGTCGCTCTCGGCGGTGTAGACGGTGATCTCGTTGGCCGCGAGCACCTCGAGAGCGGTGCGCCAGGCGGGGACCGAGAGAGCGTGGGTGTCGAACCCGATGAACAGCGGACCGGAGATCCCGGCCGAGCGGCGGTAGTCGACGATCGCCTGCGTCGTCGCGAGGATGTGGGCCTCGTTGAACGCGTTGTCGAAACTCGATCCGCGATGCCCCGACGTCCCGAACACGACCTGCTGCAACGGGTCCGACGGGTCGGGTGTGTTGTCGTAATAGGCACGCACCAGGGCGTCCACGTCGACGAGGTCTTCGGGCAGGGCCAAGGTACCAGCGCGAGGATGTGCCATGACCGCGATTGTGCCACTCCACACGCCGTTCGCCCGGTCGACGAACCGATCCGTCCGGACCCGGATACCGAATCGCTACGGTGGGACGATCGTCGACGTCGCATCGAAGGGGCCTGCACACATGCTGATCGCCGGATTGTCGGGACTGCTGTCCCCCGGACGCCGATCCCCAGGCCTGCTCGTGCTCGTCCTGCCGGGCGGCACGGACAACAGCCACAAACCGTTCAGTCCCTGGCAGCCGTCCGCCCTGCGCATGTACCCGTTCACCTGGTCGCTGCGACTGCGATTCGGCCGGTCGGTGCGCGTCCACCAGGTCGGCTACCGCGTGTACGGCTGGAACGGCGACGACAACTCGCCCCTGCTCCCCGCCCGTGCGGCACTCGACGAGATCTGCCGACGGCACCCGGGCGTGCCGGTGGTCGCGATCGGACACTCGATGGGCGGACGCGTGGCCGCCCATCTCGCCGCCGACCGCCGGGTCATCGGCGTCCTCGGCCTGGCGCCGTGGTGGCAGTTCGCCGACTGGCGACACATCCAGCCCGGCGCGCGGGTCGTCGCGGTGCACGGCGACGCCGACACCCGCACGCTCGCAAAGCGGACCCGCAAGGGCATCGACGAGCTCTCGGCGCTGGGCGTCGACGCCGAGTTCGTCCCGGTCCCCGGTGGCGGTCACGCCATGCTCGATCACATCGGGCTCTGGCAGCGCAGCGCGCTCGACTTCGTCGGCGAGCGCCTGTCCGCGCTGCGCGGCGCCTGACCTCAGCGCGTCGGCCGGCCGGCCAACTCCTCGACGAACTCCGGATAGAACTCGACGTATTTCTCCCCGACGAGCACGTAGAGCGGATCGTCGCCGGTCTGCCCGTAGGCCTGCTTGCGGAGTTCGGTGCGCATGTTCTTGAACGTCGAGGTGTGTTCCAGCGCCTCGACGATCCGGACGAACAACGGCACGGCGTACGCGGGCAGACCGTCGCGAACGTGCCGGGCGAGACCGTCGGCGTCGAAGGTCTCGCCGTCGCGCAGGCTCACCGCCGCCATGCCGGCCTTGCCGTCGACCCCCGGAACGGGCACACCGAACACGACCGCCTCCTCGACGGCGGGGTGCGCGTCGAGCACCGCCTCGACCTCGGTGGTGGCCACGTTCTCGCCCTTCCAGCGGAAGGTGTCGCCGATGCGGTCGACGAAGCCGATGTGCGAGAAGCCCTGATCGCGGACGACGTCGCCGCTGTTGAACCACCTGTCGCCCTTGCGCTTCGCGTCGCGGACGATCTTTCGTTCGGTCGCGGCCGGGTCGGTGTAACCGTCGAACGGTACCCGTGCATTGATCTGCGCGAGAAGCAATCCGGTACCACCCTTCCCGACCGGCCGCACCCGCCCGTCGGGACCGCGCAGTGGCTCGCCGGTCTCCTCGTCGTATTCGACGATCGTGTACGGCAACGGCGAGAACCCTGCCGTCTTGGACAAGCCGAAGACGTTGATGAAACCGATGTTCGCCTCGCTCGCCGCATACAACTCGACGACGCGGTGGATACCGAACCTCTCGGTGAAGTCATCCCAGATGTCCGGGCGCAGACCGTTGCCGACGGCCAGCCGGAGGCGGTGCGCGCGATCGGTCAACTTCGGCGGCTGCGCGAGGAGATAGCGGCACAGCTCACCGATGTAGGCGAACGCGGTGGCGTTGTTCTCGATGATCTCGTCGATGAACTTCGACGCCGAGAACTGCTTGCCGATGGCCAGGCAGGCGCCCGACGCGAGGACCGACGAGACCGAGATCGTGAGAGCGTTGTTGTGGTAGAAGGGCAACGCCGTGTACATGACGTCGTCGCCGCGCAGACGGATTCCCAGCCCGCCGATGCCGTTCATCGCCACCAGCCAGCGGTAATGACTCATCTTGCTCGCCTTCGGGTAACCCGTTGTGCCCGAGGTGAAGATGTAGATCGCGGTCGACCCGACCTCGATCGAGTCGGTGACCGGCCGGTCGAGCGGTGAGCAGCGCGCGGTCAATGTGGCGAGTTCGGCGAAGGTGAACTCCTTCTCCGGCCGGCATCCGGCCGGCACCGATTCCAGCGCCTCCAGCAGATCATGCTGATAGAGAACCACTTTCGGCTCGATGAGTCCGAGACTGTGTTCCAGCACCGCGCCGCGCTGGTTGAAGTTGAGCATTCCGCAGATCGCCCCGATCTTGACGATCGCGAACATCGCGATGACGACATCGGGGTGGTTTCGCGAGAGCACCGCGACCACGTCACCGCGCCCGACACCCTCGCGAGTGAGGAAATCCGCGAGCCGGTTGGCCCGAGCATTGGCCTCGCGGTAAGTGATCGACGCACCCTCGAACCGGAGGAAGTCCCGGTCGGGGTACTTCTGCGCGCTCTGCTGGAACCGCTTGCCGATGGACATCTTCGTGGTCGGCGGTGTGGGCAGCATCGCCGGTAGGGTCCGCAGAATCGTGCCGGCGTCACGACGCAACGACGCGACTCCCGACACCATGTCGGCCAGCCGGATGTCCGGCAGCAGTCCCGTGCCCGACGCGTGATCAACCATGTTCCCCAGCCCTTCGGTGTGTTCGACGACACACACCCTAGCGTCGGCTCGTCCCCATTGACACATCGGGGGTGTTTTGTTTCAAACGTTCCGAATGCGTCGAGCCAGCAGGCGAGACCGCACCGCGATCCACCGGCCACCCGGGCCGACCCTTGGCGCGCGCCGGGTCACCGGCCACACTGTCTGGATGACCGACACCTCGCCGCGATCGACGAGCGACCGTCCCACCGGCCCGCTCGACGGCGTCACCGTCCTCGAACTGGGCACGCTCATCGCCGGACCACACGCGGCACGACTGTTGGGTGACATGGGCGCGGACGTCATCAAGATCGAACCGCCCGGCAAGCCCGATCCGATCCGCACCTGGGGACAGGCGGAGGTCGACGGTCACCGCTTCTATTGGACGGTGCACGGCCGCAACAAGAAGGCGGTGACCCTCGATCTGCGGGCGGACCGAGGGCGCGAGCTGTTCCTCGATCTCGTCGAACGGGCCGACATCATCGTCGAGAATTTCCGTCCCGGGACGCTCGAGCGGCTCGGTATCGGCCCGGACATTCTGTCCGCACGCAACCCGGGCATCGTCGTGGTGCGCGTCTCGGGCTACGGCCAGACCGGCCCGGATTCGACACGAGCCGGGTACGCCTCCGTCGCCGAGGCTGCCAGCGGTCTGCGGTATCTCAACGGCTACCCCGGACAGCTCCCGCCCCGGCTGGCGCTGTCACTCGGCGACACCCTGGCCGGCATGTTCGCCGCGCAGGGCGCCCTCGCGGCACTGTACCGGCGTTCGGTGACCGGCGAGGGGCAGGTCGTCGACACCTCGCTCATCGAATCGTGTGTCGCCGTGCAGGAATCGGCCATCGCGGACTACGACGCAGGTGGCGTCGTCCGCGGCCCGTCAGGCACTCGGCTCGACGGCATCGCACCGTCGAACCTCTACCCGACCAGCGCGGGCACTCACGTCATCATCGCCGCCAACCAGGATTCGGTGTTCGCCCGGCTGTGCGCGGCGATGGGACAACCCGAGCTCGCGACCGACGACCGCTTCGTCGATCACGCCGCGCGCGGACGCAACCAGGACGAGCTCGACGATTTGATCGGCGAATGGTCGCGGCAGTACACACCGGAGAAGCTGACCGAAGTACTCGGTGCCGCGGGAGTCGTTGTCGGACCGGTGAACTCCGTCGCCGAGGTGGTCGCCGACCCGCATCTACAGGCACGGGGGATGATCGCCGAACACTACGACGAGCGTGCGCACCGCACCGTCCTCGGTCCCGGCGTCGTGCCACAGTTCAGCGACACCCCCGGTGGCATCCGCAACGCCGGTCCCCCCGCCCCCGGTTGCGACAACGAGGCCGTCTACGGCGGATTGCTCGGGCTGCCCGAAGACGAGATCGCGGCGTTGCGGACGGCCGGGGTCATCTGACACTCGGCTACGGTCGAGCCATGTCACTGGTCGCGACCGGGCTCTCGCGCACCTTCGGCCGGCACACGGCCGTCGCCGATGCGAGCCTCGAACTCGGATCCGGCAGGATCACCGGGCTCGTGGGGCCCAACGGGGCGGGCAAGACCACCCTGCTCCTGCTTCTCGCCGGCCTGCTCGCCCCCGACACCGGTGCGATCGTGGTCGACGACGCGCCGGCGAAGCCGGCGGACATGCGTCGACTGACGGGGTGGATGCCGGACATCTTCGGCACCTGGGAAAGCCTCACGACGCACGAGATCCTGACGACCTTCGCCAAGCTGTACGGAATGCCCACCACCCAGGCGCGGCAACGCGCCGCCGAACTGCTCGAGTCGGTCCATCTCACCGATTTCGCGACACGGCCGGCGCACGAGCTGTCGCGCGGCCAGAAACAGCGCCTCGGCTTCGCCCGAGCCCTGGTGCACCGGCCCCGGATTCTGCTGCTCGACGAGCCGGCATCCGGAATGGACCCGCGGTCACGGATGGAGCTGCGCGGCCACTTGCGCCGCCTCGCCGACGACGGGTGCGCCATCCTGGTGTCCTCGCACATCCTCTCCGAGCTGGAGGAGATGGTCGACGACGTCGTGCTGATGACCGGGGGCCGAACCCGCACACCGCACGGTGCGGCCGGCGGGGTGTGGCGGATCCGGCTCGTCGGGCAGCCGCCCGGGCAGGCGCGGGAAGTTCGCTTCGACGACGAGTCCGCTGCCGCGCGGCACCTCGCGCAGGTGGTGTCGTCCGGTGCGGCGGTCAGCGAATTCGCTCCTGTGTCCTCCGGCATCGAAGATGCCTACCTCGCACTCGACCCGGAGCGCCGATGACCACCGAGACGCACGAAGCAGATGTCTCGCCGCGGGCCCGATTCTCGTCGTGGTGGCGGATGGTCGGGGTCATCGTCGAACTCGAACTCCGCCAACGGCTACGGACGACGAGATGGAAGGCCACGCTCGTCGTCGCCTTCGTCGTGACCTCCCTCGCCGTCTTCGGATCGATGTACCTGGCCGTCGGGGCATTCGGCGGCACCTACGCCGGGTGGGCGTCGAATCTGTACGGGCTCCTGATCGGATTCCTGGTGCTACTCGGGATCATCGTGGCCCCAACCCTGGCGGCGACCACGATCAACGGTGACCGCAAGGACGCGACCCTGGCCGTGGTGCAGGACACCGCGATCAGCAATTGGCAACTCGCACTCGGCAAGCTCATCGGCAGTTGGGTGGCGGGGATGGCCTTGGTCGCCGTCGCCGCACCGTATGTGATCTGGGGCTTGGTCGAAGCGCCCCAGCCGATCTGGCGCGGGGTGGTCGGCGCGGTCGTCCTCGCGCTCGTCTTCGCTTGCTACGCGGGGATCGGACTCGGGTTCTCCGCGGTGACGGCGCGACCGGCAGGGTCCGCGGTGCTGACGCAAGCCGCCGTCTTCTTCCTCCTGCTCGGCCTGCCGGTGGTGTTCGGCCTGCTGTATCCGACAGTCGCGCAGACGCATTCGGTGGTCCGCACCGACACGACGGTGACCGATCCATCGAGCCCGACGCCCACCTGGACGTGTCGCGAGGTCACCCGAGGAGAGGAATTCCACCACCACGAACGCATCTGGTGGCTCCTCGCCCCGAACCCGTTCTTCATCGTGGCCGACGCCGTCTCCTCGCCGCCGCAGAACCCGATGAGGACCTCCGACAGCACGGCAGCCCAGGAGATCGCACGGACTCTGTCGGCAGTCCGGGCGGGTCCGTACATCGGCCCGCGGACATGTGCCGACATCTCCTACGGTTACAGCGACGGGAGCGACCCCACCGGCCATCGCGCCCGTGAAGCAGCACATGAGACGTCCGAGATGGGCCACTCGTGGTACGTCGGCCTGGGGATCTATGTGGCGCTCGGCGGACTCGGATACGGTGCCGCGGCACGTCGTCTGCGGATCCCTGCGGGCAAGCTGCCGCGCGGAGTCCGGATCGCATGAGTGCCGGCGACGACTCTGCCGGGTATCAGCCCGGTTACGACGCCCTCGCCGACCTGTACGCCGAGACATTCCCCTCGCCGTTCTCGAACGCGCTGCAGCGCCGTGTGATCGAGTCCTTCGTCGACCACGTTCGCGGGAGCGGGATCCCCGGGACCGTGCTGGACGCGGGTTGCGGACCGGGCGGTGTGACGGCGGAATTGGCTTCCGCCGGTCTCGATGTGATCGGCGTCGATCCGAGCGCCGAGATGCTGCGGATCGCGAGATCGTCGCATGCCGACCTACGCTTCGTTCTCGACGACGCGCATTTGACCTCGACGGAGCTCGACGACATCGACGTCGCCGCAATCGTGGCGCGCTTCAGCCTGATCCATGTGCCACCCGCGTCCGTTCCCGGCATTCTCGACGGCTGGGCCGGTCGGATGCCCACCGGCGGCGGCGTGCTGGTCGCCGGGCAGACGATCGACACCGACGAGATCGTCGAATTCGATCATCGGGTGGCGCCCGCCTGGCGTTGGCACCCGGATCGGATGGCGGCGGCCCTGGCCGACGCTGGTTTCGACGAGGAGTGGCGCACGGTGAAGCGTGCCGACGACACCCACCGCTTCGCCGAGTTCCATCTCCTCGCGATACGCCGATGACGCTGCTCCCGGGCACGTAGCCCCCGAACTAGAAAGTTCGGCGAACCGAAACTATAGTGTCGGCATGCCCAAGCTCGTGCGTCGCCGGTTCGTCACCGTCGGGGCACTGCTTGCTGCCGTGTGCACGATCCTCGCAGGATGCACGCTGTCGAGTCGGCTGCCCGACGAGAAGGTCGTGCTCACCACGTTCACCGTGCTCGCCGACATCGCCTCGGAGGTCGCCGGCGACCGTCTGCAGGTGGAGTCGATCACCAAGCCGGGAGCCGAGATCCACGGCTACGAGCCGACTCCCGGCGACATCCGCCGGGCCGCGACCGCGTCGCTCGTCCTCGACAACGGTCTCAACCTCGAAGCCTGGTTCGCACAGTTCGTCGACGGCCTCGACGTCCGGCACGTCGTCGTCAGCGAGGGTGTCGAACCGATCGACATTGCGTCGGATGCCTATGCGGGCAAGCCGAATCCGCATGCGTGGATGAGTCCGGTGAATGTGCAGATCTATGTCGACAACATGGTGCGCGCGTTCACCGAGCTCGACCCCGACGGCGCCGCCACCTTCGAATCGAACGCGACCGCGTACAAGCGGCAGCTCCAGCAGGTACAGACCGATCTCACCTCCGCACTCGCCGGACTACCCGCCAACGAGCGGGCCCTCGTCACCTGCGAGGGCGCGTTCTCGTATCTCGCCCGCGACGCCGGACTCGTCGAGCGCTACATCTGGCCGGTCAACGCCGAACAGCAGGCGACGCCGCAACAGGTCGCCGAGACGATCGACTTCGTCCGGGCGAACCGTGTCCCCGGCGTGTTCTGCGAGTCCACGGTCTCCGACGCCCCGATGCGACAAGTCGTGAACGCGACCGACGCCCGGTTCGGCGGCACCCTGTACGTCGACTCGCTCTCCGAGGCCGACGGCCCCGTACCCACCTATCTCGACCTCATCCGCCACGACGTCGCGACCATCGTGTCGGGCCTGACCGGGAGCAACACGTGAACGTCTCAGCGACAAGCGGTTCCGCCATCGAGGTGACGGACGTGACCGTACGGTACGGCGACATCCTCGCGCTCGACCACGCGTCGGTACGAGTACCGTCCGGCCAGGTGTGCGGCCTCGTCGGGATGAACGGATCGGGCAAGTCGACGCTGTTCAAGACGATCGTGGGGTCGGTGACCCCGACGACCGGCACGGTCCGGCTCGGCGGCCGGACCCCCGCCGCGGCGCGTCGGGCCGGCGCGCTCGGTTACGTGCCGCAGTCCGAGGACATCGACTGGAGCTTCCCGGTCTCGGTCCGTGACGTCGTGATGACGGGTCGCTACGGCCATCTCGGATTCACGCGCCGCCCCAAGCGGGCCGACCACGACGCCGTCGACGAAGCCCTCGCACGCGTCGAGCTCACCGACTTCGCCGACCGCCAGATCGGCCAGTTGTCCGGCGGGCAGCGCAAGCGGGCCTTCGTGGCCCGCGGCATCGCACAGGAAGCCGAGATCCTGCTGCTCGACGAACCGTTCGCCGGCGTCGACAAACGCACCGAGGGGACCATCACCGCACTGCTACGCGAACTCGCCGATGCCGGGACGACGATCCTGGTGTCCACGCACGATCTGCAGGTCCTGCCCGAGCTGGCCGACGAGGCGATCCTGCTGATGCGCCGCGTGATCGCGCAGGGCGCGCCGGCCGAGGTGATCACCACCGACAACCTCGTCCGCGCGTTCGGGCTCGATCCGCTCGCCCGACCGACGTTCGAACGCCTCGAGTCCGAACGCCTCGAGTCCGGGCGCCTCGCCACCGATCGCCACGAGGAGGTCTCGTGAACATCGTCGACATCCTTCTCGACCCGTTCGCCTACGCGTTCATGACGCGTGCCCTGTGGGCGACGCTGATCGCCTCGGTCGTGTGTGCGTTGTTGTCGTGCTGGCTCGTGCTGATCGGCTGGTCGCTGATGGGTGACGCGGTCTCGCACGCGGTGCTGCCGGGCGTGGTCCTCGCCTACATCGTCGGCGTGCCGTTCGCCATCGGCGCGGTGATCTTCGGCTTCCTGGCGGTGGCACTGATCGGCGCTGTCCGCGACGGCGGCCGGGTCAAGGAGGACGCCGCCATCGGCATCGTCTTCACCACCCTCTTCGCCTTCGGCCTGGTGCTGATCTCGGTGACGCCGAGCCAGACCGACCTGAACCACATCATCTTCGGCAACCTCCTGGGCGTCTCGACGTCGGATCTCGTGCAGATCGCGATCCTGGGTGCGATCGTGGCGACCTTGCTGCTGCTCAAGAGACGCGACTTCACCCTCTACGCCTTCGACCGCACGCACGCCTTCGCGATCGGACTCAGCCCGAAACTCCTCGGCGCGGCCCTTCTCGCGCTGCTCGCCCTCACCGCGGTGACCGCGCTGCAGGTGGTCGGCATCGTGCTCGTGGTCGCGATGCTCATCATCCCCGGCGCGACGGCCCGACTGCTCACCGATCGCTTCGGCCGGATGCTCGTCATCGCGCCCGCGATCTCGGCGATCTGCGGGGTCATCGGCCTCTACGTCTCCTACTACCAGGACACCTCCCCCGGCGGGATGGTCGTCCTCGTCCAGGGCATCGCGTTCTTCGGTGTCTACCTGTTCAGCCCGACCCACGGCGTCGTCACCAAACGACGCAAGCATCGCGAGAGCGCGACGCTCGATGCGCTGAGTACCGGTTAGCGAACCGGCCGGCGCGAAACGAAAGGCGCCCCACCGAATCCGGTGGGGCGCCTTCTCGTGGAGCTGCCGGGAATTGAACCCGGGTCCTCCGTCGTGTTGTTAGGGCTTCTCCGTGTGCAGTCCGCTATGTCTCTACTCGGATCTCTCGGTCACGCGAACAAGCCGAGATGACGATCCCAGTCGCTGTTTGATGTTCCGACCTCACCCGCGACCGGCGAGGACGGTGAGCTCCCATGGATGATGCCGGCAACCGGGTCTGGGAGCATAACCCGGGCCGACAGACTAGCCGGCGCTACTCAGGCAGCGAGGGCGTAGTCGCGCTGATTGGAATCGGCGCTTAATTGGTTGCTGCGACGCTCACGGTGGTCTCCAGCCTGCACCGACACGCTTCCCCTATCTCGACGCACGAAGTCGAAACCGATCAGCCCCGAGTAGGACCCGCCGACCGGAGTCAGCGGGCACTTCAGTCTAACAACTCGTCACTCAGAGTTCATTCCCATTACCGGTCGCCTACCGCTCGCCGCGATCACCAGCGCTTTCACAGCTGACCGACAGCGTCGACCAAGACACCGCCGGGATTGTGGAGACCTCGTGAGCCGAGGACGGACTCGGCCGACCGACGAGAGCGAGACCACGTGACCTCCCCGACCCCTGGCGGACACGACCCCGACCGCACCTCCCCGGCCCCGCCGGCGCCCACGACATCCGACGACGCCGCGACCACTCCCATGGGCCCGGCGCCGACCCCGGGAGCGAACTCCCACGAGTCCATCGGCGCGGGCAACTCACCCGATTCACGCGGCCCGGTCGGCGAACCGAGCCCGGTGGCCCCGAAGACCGCACCGGCCCGGTCGGCCCTGATCGCCGGTGCAGCCGGGCTGGCCATCGTCGCGGGCGCACTCGGCTTCGGCGCCGGCTACATCACCGGGGACAACACGACGCCCGAGCGGCCGTCGCCGGCCGCCGTCTGGCAGCAGGGCGGCAACGGGCCCGGAATGGGCGGCGGTCCCCAGATGGGTGGACCACAGATGGGTGAACCGCAGATGCGTGGCCCCGGGATGGGCGGCCTGCCGGGCCGACAGAACCGAGACGGCGAGAGCGGCTCGGAATCCGACGACCAGAACGGACCGAACACGTCGCCGGGAATGTCGACTGAGCAACAGGGCCAGACCGGCACCGGCGCCTGAGTCAGCCCATGCCCTTCACGCGGCGGCCGACCTCACGTTCGACCTCGCGTTGAGCGGTGCGCTTGGCGATGTCCTGGCGCTTGTCGTGCGCCTGCTTGCCGCGGGCCAGCGCGAGCTCGACCTTCACCTTGCCGTCGTTGAAGTACATCGACAGCGGCACCAGCGTGAGGTTGCCGTCGCGGATCTTGCCGACGAGGTTGTCGATCTCGCGTCGGTGCATCAGCAGTTTGCGCTTGCGGCGGACCGAGTGGTTGGTCCAGGAGCCGTTGCCGTACTCGGCGATGTGCAGGGCATGAAGCCACACCTCGCCGTCGTCGATCGTCGCGAACGCGTCGACCAGCGAGGCCTTGCCCGCCCGCAGGCTTTTCACCTCGGTGCCGACCAGGACGACGCCGGCCTCGTAGACGTCGAGGATGGCGTAGTTGTGCCGCGCCTTGCGGTTGGACGCGATCACATTGCGTCCCTTTTCCTTCGGCATGCACTCACCTCCTCGTAGTGTGGTCGATCGCCCTGTTGGTGACCGACCGGTTGCCGATCGCCGACAATCCGAACCGCCCGGACGGACGGATCATTCCCGGACATAGACACGAAGCGTGACATACGCGGTCGCACCCGCCAACACAATTCCGCCGAGCACCAGCCACGGTGCGACGAACAGTACGTCGGTCAGCTCGATCCGGGCGAAGAAGCTGACCCCGTACAACTCGCGTAACGCGTTGTCGAAGAAGAACTTCTTGGCCAGCAGCAGACCGCCGATGGCCAGCATCGAGCCGACGAAGGCCGACACCACCGCCTCGAGCAGGAACGGTAACTGGGTGTACCAGCGGGTCGCGCCGACGAGGCGCATGATCGACACCTCGGTCCGTCTGGTGAACGCCGCGACCTGAACCGTGTTGATGATCAACAGGATGGCGGCGATCGCCAGGACCGAAGCGATGGCGAAGGTCGCGTTGCGGACGCCGTCGAGGACGCTGAAGATCCGCTGCACGAGCTTACGGTCGTCCTTGAAGGCGTCCACCCCCAGATCTTTCCGCGTCGCGTACTTGGTGAGCACCGCGTCGAACTGGCCGGGATCGGACACCCGCACACGCAGCGAGGCCGGCAACGTGCCCTCGACGATGTTCTCGGCGAGATCGGGGTTGTTCGCGAAGATCTCCTTCGCGCGTTTGAAGGCCTCGTCCTTGTCGAGGTAGGTCACCGAGGTGACTCCGGGTTCGTTCTCCAGTCCGCGGCGAAGCTGGGCGCACGGGTCGGACTCGCACTGCGGATCACGTTCGGTCACCTCGGGATTGAGATAGAACTCCATCTCCACCCGGTCGAGGAAGATCTGCTGACTCTTGTCCGCCATCTGGATCACCAGGAGCCCACCGCCGAACATTCCCAGCGTGATCGCGGTGGTGATGATCATCGCGATGGTCATGGTCGCGTTGCGGCGGAGTCCGTGGAGAACCTCGCTGATGATGAAATTCGCTCGCATGTCTGCTCAGACAGTCCTTGGGTCTCGGGGAAGTGTGTCGGGTCGGGCTGCGCGTCAGCCGATTCCGTACACGCCCTGCGGGTCGTTGCGGACGAGTTGGCCGCTGTCGAACTCGAGAACCCGTCGTCGCATCGCGTCGACGATGTGCCGGTCGTGAGTGGCCATCACCACCGTGGTGCCGCGGCGGTTGACCCGGTCGAGGACGTCGACGATCTCCTCGCTGGTCTCGGGATCGAGGTTGCCGGTGGGCTCGTCGGCCAGGAGCACCAGCGGACGGTTCACGATGGCGCGGGCGATGGCCACGCGCTGCATCTCGCCGCCCGACAACTCGTTCGGCATGCGATCGTGCTTCCCTTCCAGGCCGACGTACTCGAGCACCTCCGGCACCACCCGCTGGATGGTGGAGCGAGGCCGACCGATCACCTCGAGCGCGAACGCGACGTTCTCGGCCACCGTCTTCTTCTGGAGCAGACGGAAGTCCTGGAACACACACCCGATCGACTGCCGCAGCTTCGGCACGCTGCGCGCCTTCAGTCGGTTGACGTGGAACTCCCCGAGGTACACCTCGCCGCTCGTCGGGCGGTCCTCCTTGAGGAGCAGACGGAAGAACGTCGACTTACCTGATCCCGACGGACCGATCAGGAACGCGAACTCCCCCTTGTCGACCTCGAAGCTCAGATCTCGCAGAGCGGGTCGACTGGACGCCTTGTACTGCATCGTGACGTTCTCCAGCTTGATCACGATGTGCCAGTGTAACGACGACTCCTGAGAGTGCGTTCAGGCACGACGCCCCAGCTCAGCCACCCGCCTGACCAGCGAATTCCCCGCCGGTTCAGCGTGTCGGGACCGTGGTGGTCGGCGTCTGTCCGCCGAAATTCGGGAGCGGGATGTTGGGCAGACCCGGGATGGTCTCGCGGCTCGTACCGGGCGCGGGCGCCGGGGCCCCGTCCGTCGACGAGCCGTCCGTACCCTCGACGCCACTGGTCGAGTCGGTCGTCGACGGTTCGGTCGAGGTGGTGGTCGTGGATGACGACGTCGACGGTGGCGGCTCGTACGTCGGTTCGACCGTCTGCGATGTCGTCGGCGCGGGCCGTGCCGGTGAGTACACCACGCCGTAGCGCTGCGAGGTGTATCCGTACAGCACGCAACAGGCGAGGAAGACCGCAACCAAGATCGCGGTGCTGGTCCGCAGCCGGGTTCGGGCGATGTGTCGCCAGTCGTGCCCTCGCCTGCCGTCGGACTCGTCCGGCGACTGCTGCGGCGGTGGGGACTCCGGGGGGATGCCCTGCGTCGGGATGATCTGTGTCGGGGCGTCGTCGGCGGGGATGTCTGTGCCGGGCCCGCCCTCGCCGGACTGCTCCTCGCGGAACAGGCTCTCGCGAGGCAGGCTCTCGTCGGGCCTGTCCCCACCCGGCCCGTTCCGGCGCGGGGAATTCGGTGTCTCAGCCATCAGTCTCCCCCGTCCCGAATGCCCTGATCGGCCTGTGTCGCCGGCGGCCCACCCGCGGATCGGACATCGCGGGCGGGCACATTGATGCCCTCACGCGCGAGCGCTCGGATGATGTGGACGCGCAGCGCGCGCCCGACCTCGAATTGCTTGCCCGGAAGCGTACGGGTGACCATGCGCACCGTGATGGCGTCGAGCTCGAGGCTGATGACACCGAGGGACGACGGTGCGTCGAGTAGGAGGTCGTGCCACCGGGGCAGGGCATAGAACTCGCGGCCTACCCGGTCGAGCGTGTCGTTGACGAGCCCGATGTCGGCCTCGGACGGGACCGGGACGTCGACGACCGCGCGTGCCCAGTCCTTGGACAGGTTGGTCGCCTTGACGATCTGACCGTTCGGGACAGTGATGACCTCACCTTCCGCGGTACGCAGCTTGGTCACCCGCAGGGTCACGTCCTCAACCGTTCCCTCGGCCGGCGCGTTGCCCGTGACAGTCAGGTTGACGACGTCGCCGTAGCCGTACTGCTTCTCGGCGACCACGAAGAACCCGGCGAGGATGTCCTGCACGATGCGCTGCGCACCGAAGCCGAGGGCGGCACCGATCACCGCGGTCGGACCGGTCAATCCGCTCAGCGGAATCCCGAACACCGACAGGGTGTGCACGATGACGATGATCGCGATCACCACGATCAGCGTCCACGCCACCACGTCGACCAGAGCGCGACGGTGTTTGGCGTCCTCGGTCTGCACGATGAGGTCGCTGGTGGAGAACCGCGAGTCCACCCGGGAGGCGTATTTGTCGGCGCCCCACCGGATCAATCGGGCGAGTAGCACCGCGCCCAGGATCCAGATGAGGATCTCCAAGCCGTTGGTGGCCATCCACACATAGACCCGACCGATCAGGACCTCGGTCGGGCTCGGCGGGGCGGCGAGCAGCAGGATTGCGGGGTCGGGCATCACGCTTCGGCGGTCGCCATCCGCCAGCGGATCCCGGCCTCGATGAACTTGTCCAGCTCCCCGTCGAGCACCGACGTCGGGTTGTTGTCCTCGACGCCGGTCCGCAGGTCCTTCACCATCTGATACGGGTGCAGTACGTAGGAGCGCATCTGGTTGCCCCAGCTCGAACCGCCGTCACCCTTCAGTGCGTCGAGTTCGGCACGCTCCTCCTGCCGCTTGCGGTCGAGCAGCTTCGCCTGCAGCACGCGCATGGCCGACGCCTTGTTCTGCAGCTGACTCTTCTCGTTCTGACAGGTCACGACGATGCCGGTGGGGATGTGGGTCAGCCGGACCGCGGAGTCGGTCGTGTTGACCGACTGCCCGCCGGGGCCCGACGAGCGGTACACGTCCACCTTGATGTCGTTCTCGTCGACGTCGATGTGGTCGGTGGTCTCCACCACCGGCAGCACCTCGACCTCGGCGAACGACGTCTGGCGGCGGCTCTGGTTGTCGAACGGGCTGATACGCACGAGCCGGTGGGTGCCCTGCTCGACCGACAGCGTGCCGTACATGTACGGGGCCTTCACCGCGAACGTCGCGCTCTTGAGCCCCGCTTCTTCGGCGTACGAGGTGTCGTAGACCTCGACGCCGTAGCCCTTCTGCTCGGCCCAGCGGATGTACATGCGCATCAGCATCTGCGCCCAGTCCGCCGCGTCGACGCCGCCCGCGCCGGAGCGGATGTTCACGACGGCGTCGCGCGAGTCGTACTCGCCGGCGAGCATCGTCTTGACCTCCATCGCCTCGATGTCGGTCCGCAGGCTCTCACGTTCGGCGTCGGCGTCGGCCAGCGCAGCCGTCTTGTCGTCACCCTCTTCGGCCTCGGCGAGCTCGTAGAGCACGGGCAGATCCTCGAGGCGCTGACGCAACTCGGAGACCCTGCGGAACTCCGACTGCGCGTGCGAGAGCTCGCTGGTCACCTTCTGGGCGTGATCCTGGTCGTTCCACAGGTCCGGGTCCGACGCCTGCATCTCGAGCTCGTCGATGCGACGACGCAGCTCCTCGAGATCGAGCACCTTCTCCACGGTGGTCAAGGTGGCGTCGAGGGAGTCGAGGTCAGCGGTCACGTCGGGATGCACGGTTATCCAGAGTACCGACAGTCGGGCGCGTCAGCGCCCGGCGGATCTACAGAGGGCCGGGACCGGCTTCGGGCATCACCCCGAACCGCCACGACGTCGCGGCCTTCTGCGGTTTGTAGAGGACCGGCAGATCGTCGCCGACCTGCGGCCAGGGGTCGCCCGCGCCCAGCACGAGCGTCCCGTACACCTCGGTCGGACTGGTCTCGGGACCGACGATCGTCCCGGAGATGGTGCAGAACCGGTTTCCGTCCTTGTCGGCCGCGCTCTTGGTCGGCTCGTCGTCGCGGTCGGAGACCCCGACGACCGTGAACGTGCCCTGTACGAACTGAGAGGCCTTGGCCGCCGACATCGGCTGCGGGTTGCGGCCGCGCTGCCACTGCACCACCAGCACCACCACGAGAGCCGCGATCAACAGGGTGAACGTCACGGTCAGCACCATGACAGCTACCCTACCGGGCATGTCCGCCCCTCCCGGTCCGACGACGTTCAGCGATGACCTCGAGCTCGCGCTCTCCCTCGCCGACTCCGCCGATGCGCTCACCATGGACCGCTTCGGCGCCGTGGATCTAAAGGTGGACGACAAGCCGGATCTCACACCGGTGTCCGATGCCGACCTGGCGTGCGAAACCCTGATCCGCGAACGCCTTTCGGCCCGTCGCCCCGCCGACACCGTGCTCGGTGAGGAGTTCGGCGGCGACGCCGTGCTCTCCGGGCGGCAGTGGGTCGTCGATCCCATCGACGGGACCAAGAACTTCGTCCGCGGCGTCCCGGTATGGGCCACGCTGATCGCACTCCTCATCGACGGCGTACCCACGGTCGGGGTTGTCTCGGCACCGGCACTTCGCCGACGCTGGTGGGCGGCAACAGGTCTCGGTGCGCACGTGCGTTTCGACGACGAGGATGTCCGACGCCTGTCGGTGTCCGGAGTGGCCGACCTCGGGTCGGCGAGCCTCGCGTTCTCGAGCCTGTCGGGCTGGGCCGATCGCGGCATCCGCGGGAAGTTCATCGACCTCACCGACCGGGTGTGGCGCGTGCGCGGCTACGGCGACTTCTTCAACTACTGCCTCGTCGCCGAGGGCGCGGTCGACGTGACCGCCGAACCCGAGGTCTCGCTGTGGGACCTGGCGCCGCTCGACATCCTGGTACGCGAGGCAGGCGGACGCTTCACCGCCCTCGACGGCACGCCCGGACCCGCCGGCGGCAGTGCGATCGCCAGCAACGGACTGCTGCACGACGAGGTGCTGGGAGCGCTGCGCGTCGACCCTTCGTGACGCTCGCAAGCTCGCTCCTCAGGGACCGGAGGGAGCCCGCTCGCAGGCCCCCCTCGCTGGTTGAGCCGGTGAGGAGCGCAGCGACGAACCGAGTCGAAGCCACCTCCCGGCCCCTCACACCTGCGTGGCGCTCTCCTTCTCCAGCACCGTGAACTCGGTCGCGTCGTCCTTCATGTCCGCGAGTCGCCCGTAGTGGATGCCGCTGCCGGCGTCGGACAGGACCGCCTGATGGATGGGGACGGCGACGCGCGGCGCCATCGCCCGGAGGTAGTCGACCGATTCGCTGAGTTTCATCCACGGCGCGGCCGACGGCAGCGCGAGAACATCGACATGCTCGAACGGAATGTAGAACGAGTCCCCCGGATGCATGAATTGGCCCGGCTGGTCGGCGGTCCCGAGGACATAGGCGACGTTGTCGATGACCGGGATCTCGGGATGGATGACGGCATGCCGGCCGCCGGTGAAACGCGCGGTGAGTGAACCGATCTCGATCTGGTCGCCGCTGCGGGCGGCCGTCCACGCGCCGGCCACGTCGTCGTCGTTGAGCTGCTTGGTCGTCTGGGGATCGGCGTAGAGGATCGCGTCGGGGTTCGCGGCGACGAGGTCGGGCAGCTTCGCGACGTCGCAGTGGTCGGGATGCTGGTGGGTGATCAGGATCGCGTCGAGATCGTCGATGTCGTCGAACCCGTGGGAGAAGTTTCCCGGGTCGAACAGCACCTTGGTCCCGTCGATCTCGACGAGCAGACAGGAATGGCCGAAGTGGGTGATCTGCATGACTCCACTCTGCCCGTTCACACGACGACCGGGAAGAACCCCCACCCGAACGCGGCGTCGAGGATCCGCACGAAACCGTAGGTCAGCCACACCCCCAGCAGGACGGCACCGACGGGTCCGAGCACGCGGTCGCGCCAGCCGGCGAGCGGCGCCCCGCGACGGCGAACCAGGGTAACCGTCGCCGCGACGACGGTCACCGCGGTGAGCACCAGGAACACCGGCCCGAAGACATTGAAAGTGAACGCGGACCCGACGTCGCCGTGCATGAAGGCAACCCAGCTCCGGGTGAGTCCGCAGCCGGGACACGGAAGGCCGGTCATCACGGCGAACGGACACAGCGGCGGTCCGCTCTCCACACCATTCGGACTGAACACACACGCGGTGCCGAGCGCGGCGGCACCGACCACCGCGACGGTCGTCGCGCCCACCACCTGAGTGCCTGATAAGCCCTGTTCGCGGCGGTGATCGAGGGTCATGCGGCCAGCGTAGCGGGTATGCGGAACGGTGGTGTCGGGCAAGCGCGTGACAAACTTCTTACTCCGAAGTAAGGTATGGACTTACTACTGAGTAAGATAGGTCGCATCGACCCTCCACCCACACGTGGATCCACGCACAGACCCCCACCGGGGCGACTGGAAAGAAACGGCTGGTGATCATGACAACCCACACCGAACCGCGCGACACCTCCGCAGTCGGCCGCAACCCGCACCCGCGCAACTTCATCGGCACCGCGATGCGCGTCCTGACCACGGTGACGGGCTCCGAGTTCGCCGAGAAGTACAAGATCCGCGAACCGATCAACCGCATCGCCTACCAGGGCACCAAGACCGGATTCCAGACCCTCGGGGCGGCGAACCGAGCGTTCAAGGCCGCTCAGGGCGGCGGCTCGGGCCTGGCCAAGCGTCTCACCAGCACGCCCAAGGACTACTTCAACCTCACCCCCGACGACGAACAGCAGATGATCGCCGAGACGGTGAAGGAGTTCGCCACCGAGCTCCTGCGTCCGGCGGCACACGATGCCGACGCCGCCGCGGCGGCCCCCGAAGACCTGGTCAAGCGGTCTGCCGAGCTCGGCATCACCATGATCAACGTCCCCGAGGAGTTCGAGGGCGCCGCCTCCGAGCGCGGGGTCGTGACCAACGCGCTCGTCGCCGAGGCGATGGCCTACGGCGACATGGGCCTGGCGCTTCCGCTCCTCGCGCCGAGTGGCGTGGCCACCACCCTGACCAACTTCGGTACCGACGAGCAGCAGCGCACCTACCTGCCCGACTTCGCCGGGGAGAACGTGCCCCAGTCCGCGGTCGTCATCGCCGAGCCGCGTCCGCTGTTCGACGCCTTCTCGTTGAGCACCAAGGCAACTCGCGTGCCGAGCGGGTTCCGTCTCAACGGTGTCAAGTCCTTCGTCCCGGCTGCCGGCTCGTCGGAACTGTTCATCGTCGGCGCCCAGCTCGACGGCAAGCCGGCCCTCTTCATCGTCGAATCCGACACGAAGGGTCTGATCGTCGAGGCCGACCCGGGCATGGGTGTGCGCGCCGCGGGCATGGGTCGTCTGCTGCTGCAGGACGTCGCCGTACCGGCGACCGCCATCATCGGCGGCGAGGCCGACGCCGCGACGTCGGCGTACCGCGACGTCGTTCGCCTGTCCCGGCTGGGCTGGTCGGCGCTGGCCGCGGGCACCGCGCGCGCCGTCCTCGACTACGTGATCCCCTACGTGAACGAGCGCGAGGCGTTCGGCGAGCCGATCTCCAACCGTCAGGCGGTGGCCTTCATGGTCGCCACGATGGCGACCGAGGTCGACTCGATCCGCCTCGTCACGCTGCGCGGTGCCGCGCGTGCTGAGCAGGGTCTGTCCTTCGCCCGCGAAGCCGCACTGGCGCGCAAGCTGACCATCGACAAGGGGCTGCAGATCGGCCTCGACGGCGTGCAGCTGCTCGGCGGCCACGGCTTCACCAAGGAGCACCCCGTCGAGCGCTGGTACCGCGATCTCCGCGGTGCCGGCATCGGCGAAGGCATCGTCGTCCTCTGACCGCGTTGTGCGAACGTAGCGAAAGAACCTCTCATGAGCATCAATCTCGAACTCCCGAAGAAGCTGCGCGTCACCGTCGACCAGGCCCATCAGGCGGCCGCGGAGATCTTCCGGCCCATCTCGCGCAAGTACGACCTGCGCGAGCACGACTACCCCGTCGAGCTCGACACCCTCGCCAGCCTGTACGACGGTCTGTCCGAGACCGGACAGGCCGGTGCGGGCGCCGACGGCGGACGTAGCCAACAGAAGAAGGACAAGCCCAAGGCCGAGGGCGCCGTGGTCAACGGCGGCAACATGCAGTCCGTCGTCAACGTGATGGAGACCTCCTGGGGCGATGTCGGCCTCATGCTCTCGATTCCCTATCAGGGACTGGGGAACTCGGCGATCGCCGCCGTCGCGACCGACGAGCAGCTCGAGCGCTTCGGCAAGGTGTGGGCCGCCATGGCCATCACCGAGCCCGGCTTCGGCTCCGACTCGGCCGCCGTCTCGACCACCGCCACCCTCGACGGCGACGAATACGTCATCAACGGCGAGAAGATCTACGTGACAGCGGGATCCCGCGCCACCCACATCGTCGTCTGGGCGACCGTCGACAAGAGCGCCGGCCGCGCCGCCATCAAGAGCTTTGTGGTGCCGCGTACCCATCCGGGTGTCACCGTCGAACGCCTCGAGCACAAGCTCGGTATCAAGGTTTCCGACACCGCGGCGATCCGCTTCGAGAACTGCCGGATCCCGAAGGAGAACCTGCTCGGCTCACCCGAGGTCGACACCAAGAAGGGCTTCGGCGGGGTCATGCAGACCTTCGACAACACCCGTCCGCTGGTGGCCGGCATGGCCGTCGGCGTGACCCGTGCCGCGCTCGAGGAACTGCGCGCGATCCTCGACGAGGCCGGCATCGAGGTCGACTACGATCGGCCTGCCGCCGACCAGCACGCCGCCGCTGCCGAGTTCCTGCGCATGGAGGCGGATTTCGAGGCCGCGTACCTGCACACCATGCGGGCCGCCTGGATGGCCGACAACAAGCAGCCGAACTCGACCGAGGCGTCGATGTCGAAGGCGAAGGCGGGCCGCACCGCCACCGACGTCACCAACAAGGTCGTCGAACTCACCGGCACCCTCGGCTACTCGGAGCGGTTCCTGGTGGAGAAATGGGCACGCGACTCCAAGATCCTCGACATCTTCGAGGGCACCCAGCAGATCCAGAATCTGATCATCGCCCGGCGGGTGCTGAACAAGAGCAGCGCCGAACTCAAGTGATCATCTGACACAACGCCTCTCGGCCCCGCGACGGAGCTTCCGTCGCGGGGCCGAGTCGTTCGTGGGCCGGCGATCAGACGAGCCGCACCACCCACACGGCGGCCGCGCACGCGAACACCGACGCGACCAGCGTTCCGACGGCGTACGCGGCGGACCGCCACCTGTCCTCCTGCTGCCCCAGCCGCACCGTCTCGAACGCAGCCGTGCTGAAAGTCGTGTAGCCACCGCAGAATCCGGTCCCGAGGACCAGCTGCCAGTCGTGCGGCGCCCCGTGGAAGACGACGAGACCGGCGAGCACACCCAACAGTGCCGACCCGCTGACGTTGATCGCGAGGGTGCCCCAGGGCGTCGTCGACGGCCATCGGTGTCGAATCGCTCCGTCGACGACGAACCGGGTGACGGCTCCGAGCGCTCCCGCCACCATCACGGCGAACGCGATCACGATCGTTCCCTCCGCCCGGCGATCGTCGATGCGACTCCGATCCCGCAACCCGCCGCGAGAACCCCCAGCACCACGCTCAGCACCGCATACATGGTTGCGGTCACGACCGCCGAAGCCCGTGTCAGTTCGGTGATCTCCAGCGCGAAGGTGCTGTAGGTGGTCAGCGCCCCACAGACGCCGGTGCCGCCGAAGAGACGGATGCGCTGGCGCCATCCGTCGTCGGGTCCCGAACGCACTAGCAACTCGAGCAACGCTCCCAGCACGAACGCGCCGGCGACGTTCACCCCGAACGTCGCCCAGGGCCACTGCCCTTCGACGACCGGGAACGAGTTCTCGGCCCACAGCCGGAGCCCGGTGCCGAGAATCCCGCCGGCGAACACCCAGGCGACGGCCTGCACACGCAGGTGCACAGGGCGTTCGTCCGGATCGACCGGGAGTTCGCGGTGCTCGTCTCGGTGCACGCGCCAAGTCTCCGCTACGTGACCGACACGTACAACACGATCAGGTAGATCGGTACCAGCACGTCGAAGAAGAAGATGGGACCGGCGTTGCCCGCCTTGAAGTTCCGCCGGGTCACCATCTCCCGTGCGTGCCCGACCGCGGCGCCCAGGTAGAACACCGAGAACGCGATGATGGTGGCGAGAGTGAACTCGTCACCGAAACCCGATGCGATCACGCCCAAGACACCCGTCGCCAGGCTGGCGAGCCCGACCTCCCATTGCCACGGCGTCTTCGGGGGCCACCCGATCGACTCGGCGATCGGCTCGCCGAAGAACATGTGGCCGCACCCGGTCATCCATCCCTGGACACCGATCATCCACAGCACGGAGTTCTCGAGCAGATCCCGGCCCAGGTCACCACCCGGGGTCGACGCGTCGACGATCGTGGTGATGATCGTGCCGACCAGCCCGACGAACGGCACCAGCCGGATCGCGGTGCGAAGCACACCATCGAGCATCGACTCAGCCCTCGAGTTGTGCGGCCAGCGCGGTCAGGACGTCGGGGTCCTCGATGGTGGAGGGCACGGTGTACTCCTCGTGGTCGGCGATCTGTCGCATGGTCTTCCGGAGGATCTTGCCCGACCGTGTCTTCGGCAGCGCCGGCACCACCGTCACGTCGCGGAACGTCGCGACGGCCCCGATCTCGTCGCGCACCATGGCCACGAGTTCGGTGCGCAGAGTCTCGGCGTCGATGTCGACGCCGGACTTGAGCACCACGTACCCGCTGGGACGCTGGCCCTTCAGTTCGTCGTGGATGCCGATGACCGCGCACTCGGCCACCGCCGGGTGCGACGCCACCACCGCCTCGATACTGCCCGTCGAGAGACGGTGTCCGGCAACGTTGATCACGTCGTCGGACCGGCCGAGAACGAACACGTAACCGTCGGCGTCGACGTAACCGGAGTCGCCGGTCAGGTAGAAGCCGTCGAACGCCGACAGATACGACTTGCGGTACCGCTCCTCGTCACGCCACAACCCGGCGAGGGTTCCGGGCGGCAGCGGCAGACCGATGACGATGTTGCCCTCCTCGCCCGGGCGCAGCGAATTGCCCTCGGCGTCGACGACGCCCACGCGGTAGCCGGGAACGGGGACCGTCGGCGAGCCCGCCTTGATCGGCATCGGTTCCAGCCCACGGAGATTCGCCGCGATCGCCCAACCGGTCTCGGTCTGCCACCAGTGGTCCACGACCGGGACACCGAGCACCTCCGAGGCCCACGTGAACGTGTCCGGGTCGAGTCGCTCGCCCGCGGCGAACAACGTCTCGAGCGAGGACACATCGTGTGTGCGCAATTCGGCCGCGTCCGGGTCGGCCTTGCGGATGGCGCGGATCGCGGTGGGTGCGGTGAACAACGCCTTCACCCCGTGTTCGCCGATGACACGCCAGAACGCGCCCGCGTCCGGGGTACCGACCGGCTTGCCCTCGTACATCACCGACGTCGCTCCGACGAGCAGGGGCCCGTACACGATGTAGGAGTGTCCGACGACCCACCCGACATCGGAGGCGGTCCACCACACGTCGCCGGCGGAGATGTCGTAGATGTTCGCCATCGACCATGTCAGGGCCACCGCATGCCCGCCGTTGTCGCGGACGACGCCCTTGGGCTTCCCGGTGGTCCCCGAGGTGTAGAGGATGTACAGCGGATCGGTGGCCTTCACCGGAACCGGCTCGACCGGATCGGCCCCGGCGAGCACGTCGTCCCAGTCGAGCCAACCCTCGTGATCCGCTGCAGCACCGTCGATCTCGGGACGGTCCTTGACGATGACGACGCGCGGGGGCGTCGCCGACAACTCGATGGCCTTGGCCACCATCGGCAGATACTCGACGACCCGGCCCGGTTCCAGACCGCCCGAGGCGGTGAGGACGGCGACGGGCTCGGCGTCGTCGATACGGGTCGCGAGCTCACGAGCGGCGAAACCGCCGAAGACCACCGAGTGCACCGCGCCGATCCGCGCGCACGCCAGCATCGCGACGGCCGCCTCGGGGATCATCGGCATGTAGATCACCACGCGATCGCCGTAACCGATCCCCTGCTCGGTGAGGACACCGGCGAATCGGGAGACCTCGTCGAGCAGTTCGGCGTAGGAGTACCGACGGACCTCGCCCACCATCGCCGAGTCCCAGATCAGCGCGGTCCGGTCGCCGTGTCCGGCCGACACGTGGCGATCAAGGGCGTTGGCGCAGGTGTTCAGCGTCGCGTCCGGGAACCAGCGGTAGAGCGGGGCGGCCGAGTCGTCGAGTGCGGAGGTGGGTGGGGTGATCCATTCGACGCCGGTGGCGGCGTCGAGCCAGAACGCCTCCCGATCGTCGGCTGCCCGTGTGAACGCTTCGATGTACCGGCCCATGGCCATCCCTTCGCCGTCGTCGGTGAGGGCACCGGTGTCGTCGGTGCCGCATCGCCCTTCGAGGGTATCGGTGTGACCGTCACCACGAAAATGAGATGCCCGGTCTCGGTCAGCGGCTGCGAGCGTCGGCCACCGCAGTCGTGACCCGATCGAGGAAGGTGCGGATGGCGGCAAGTTCATCGTCGGAGAATCCGTCGGCCACGGCGATGACCTGCTCGATGAGCGGTCCGAAGAACGACCACCCCATCTGCTGAGCCGCGTCGGTGACGTGCAGCGCCACCTTCCGACGGTCGGTGCCGTCCCGCGAGCGCGAAACCAGGCCCTTCGTCTCCAGGCGATCTATCAGGGCCGTCGTCGATGCGCTGTTGAGGCCGAGATGACCGGCCAGCCAACCCGGCGACGCGACGTCGCCTGACCGCTGCCGGTCCAACAGCGCGACGAGGGCTCGGAGATCGGTGGCGTGCAATTCGTTTCGGGCGGCGAAAGCGGAGCCGAACACATCGAGCTCCAAGGTCAACGATCGCAACCGGTGCACGAGGTCGTCGTTGTTCACACGGTTACTGTACTCGTCACCACTCGACAGTCTAGTATCTCGATGATCGAGTAATTTGCCGGAGGGAGTCCGATGTTCGCCAAGGTCCGCCCGACGATCGACACCTTTGCCGCCACGCCCGACGGCGCCACGTTCTTCGCCCACTACGACGCCCTCGTGCAGAGGTCGTCCGCCACACCACTCGACATCGGCAGTCGGTTCGGCACCACGCGAGTCAACAGTTTCGGACCGGCCGGGACCAGACCGGTGATTTTGCTGCCAGGCGGCGGGGCGACCTCGATGGCCTGGGTGAACGTCGCCGGCTCCCTCGCACGAACACGCCGGGTACACGCAGTCGACCTCATCAACGACGTCGGCCGTTCCCACGTGACCCGGCCCCCGGACACCGCAGGCGACCTACTCGACTGGCTGTCGTCCGTCCTCGACGGGCTCGGCGCCGCACACGTCGACCTCGCCGGCCACTCCTACGGTGCCATGGTCGCGCTGGCCTACGCGGTCGGTCCCGGCAAGGACCGGGTGGACCGGCTCGCGCTCGTCGACCCCACCTCGTCCTTCACCGGCCTGCGCACGACCTATCTCCTGCGGGCTCTGCCAGTCTTGTTGTCTCCCAACCCCGGGCGGCTCCGGCGTTTCCTCCGATGGGAGACCGGTGGGGCCGCGTTGAACCCCGACTGGCGTGACATGTACTGCGCCGGAGCCCGGTTCCCCACCGCGCCGACCGTGGTTCCGAAACGGCCCACCGATGAAGCACTCTCGGCACTGGGAGACGGCGGGTCGGTGACCGTGATAGTCGCCCCCGACAGCCGGGCGCACGATCCGAGGGTCGTCTCACGGCGTGCACGGGCATTGTTGCCCTCGGCGCGGGTGACGATGCTGCACAGCGGCAGTCATCACACTGTTCCCCTCGAACCCGCGGACGAGATCGCTGATGCACTCGTCGGCGCTTTCGACGACACCTCGGCGTAGCTCGCCGCCCTCAGTAGAGGTAGGGACGGAAGCTGTCCTCGGTGAACCGTTCGTTGCCCGCTTCGGGCATCACGCGCCGGGTGATCTCCGCGACCGAGGGCAGCGCGTCGGGTCGCCATGAGTCCGGCTTCCACAGATCGGATCGGAGAAACGCCTTGGGACAGTGATAGAACACCTCGTCGACGGTGATCTCCACCGCGAGGATCGGCCGCTTACCGCTGACCGTGAGGTCGTCGAAGYAGTCGGCGTCGTCGACGATGCGGGCGCGGCCGTTGATCCGCAGCGTGTCCCCGCGACCGGGTACGACGAAGATGGTGCCCGCGTTGGGGTTCCGGAGTATGTTCACGTAGCCGTCGACACGACGGTTGCCCGGCCGCTCGGGTATCGCGATGTGCCGGTCGTCGATGACGTGGACGACCTTGCCGGCCGGGTCGCCCTTGGGCGACACGTCGATCCGTCCGAGTTCGTCGGCGGTCGCCAGGAACACCATCGGCGACTCCGCGAGCCATTCCCGGTCGACGTCGGCGAGTGAGTTCCGCGCCTTGTCGCGGATGAGCTCCATCGGATGGCCGACGATGTCCCGCAGCCTCGACTCGTCGGTGATGTGCATCTGCACATCGTGTCACGCGGCCGTTGCTACACGGGTCGCGGTGCGGGCGCCGGCCAGGGGAAGGTCCAACTGGTGTCGCGGACATCGTCGACCCGCGCCGCCCGTCGGCGCAGATGGACCGACCCGTCGGTGACGATCAGGGTGACGTCGGCGTCGAGGCGTCCGGCGAGACGTCGGGCGATCCAGCCCGGTCGTGTCCCACCGGTTCCGATGACGACGGCGCCGGCCTCCACACGTCGGGCTGCCCGGTGCAGGACCGACGTCGGGTCGCCGACCTCGCTCATGGTCGACACCGTCCGTGCACCGTGCCACCTCGCGAGTTCGGCGGCGGTCCGCAGGGTCTCGTCGACTCCCGCCTGACCGGAAAGCAGATAGGACTCGTCCTTGAGGGCGTCGTGGAGCGTGGTGCTCGCTTCTTTCCGACGACGCCGCGTGGCGCAGATCAGGATCAGGTCGCCGGAATCGCCGAGCAGTCGAAAGGCGACCTTCACCGCACGCAGTGAGGCGTCGGTCCCGTCGACTCCGACGACGACCGGACGGCCGAACCCCGCGTGGCCCGGCACCGGTACGCCGCGCGCGTCGATCGGCGGGGCCAGGGCGGGATCTGTCGGCCCTGGTCGGGTCTCGAGGCGCTCCCAGCGCCGGGGTCGTGTCCGCAGCGTGCTCATGATGTCCTCCTCGGTCGGCGATTTCGCTGCTCACAACGTTATGGAGGCCATCGTCCCGAGTCGCCATCCCGCGGGTTGACCGGTTCTCCACCCCAGGGTGGACAGCGGAATCCACCGTGAGGCGGACGTTCGGCAGTTCTGCGGAACTATCCTGGAACGGTGACGGTCTTCACAGCGGAGATGGGCGCGGGGCTGCGCCGGCGGATCGAACGGGCGGGCGGCGACTACCCGCCGCTGTACCCCGCGGTGATCCTGTCGTCGAGCGTCGTGGTCACACTGGTGTCGACGGCACAACGTTTCCCGTTCGATCAGATCGGGTGGGTGATCGCGGCTCTGGTCCTCGCCGTGCTCTCGCTGGTGCTCGACCTGACCCTGCCGCCGACCGCGTACCCGTGCTCTGCGGTGATCACCAGTACGGTCTGCTTCCTCATGGTCCCGACGCCCACCGACGCCGCCCCACTCCAACTCGTCCTGGTGGCGGCGATCGCCGCCGCGATGTATCCCCTTCCCGGCGGACTGATCGTGACGGCGGCCTGCCTCGCCGTCATCGTGTGGTTCGGCGCCGTCGGCGGTCTCGAGTCACCGGCCATCTACGCGCTCGGCGTCGCGTGCGGTTGGCTGATCGGCTACATGATGCTGATCCAGAAGCGTCTGGCCGACAACCGGGCCCGGGTGCTCGCCGAGCGTGCCGACCGCGCCGCGAGCGACGAACGACAGCGGATCGCCCGCGAGATCCACGATGTCATCGCGCATTCCCTGTCGATCACCATGCTCAACGTCACCGGCGCCCGTCGCGTGCTCGAACAGGATCGTGACATCGAGGAGGCACTGGAGGCACTCTCCGACGCCGAACGCCAAGGCCGACAGGCGATGACCGAGATCCGCACCATCGTCCACGTATTGGGGACGACCGAGCCGACGGGAACGACGGCCCCGTCACCGGGCGCCGGAGACCTCGTCCGGCTCGTCGAGGACTACCGCAAGGCCGGCGTCGACATCGACTTCAGCCTCGTCGGCGACCTCACCGAGCTGCCACGTCCGGTCGGTGCGGCGCTGTATCGGATCACCCAGGAGTCCCTGGCCAACGTCGTCAAACACTCGGTGGCCAAGCAGGCCTCGGTCTCGGTGTCGGTGGCCGATGCAGTGGCTCTCACGGTCGAGAACCCGGCGACCGAGGATCGGCCTCGAGAATGCGACGGCACCGGTATCGAGGGAATGACCCAGCGCGCGGCACTGCTCGGCGGCACGCTCCACACATCACATCGCGCAGGCTCCTGGTCGGTACACGCGACGCTGCCGTCGCGACCGATCACCGCGGGGGCGCCCGTATGACGACGACCGCACCCACCGATCCCGCGACCGACCCGATCCGGGTCCTCCTCGTCGACGACCAGGAGCTCATCCGTACGGGCCTGCGTCGCATCCTGCGCCTGCGCGACGGCTTCGACATCGTGGGTGAGTGCGCGGACGGCTCCGGAGTCCTCGCGGGGATCGCCGAAAACCGGCCCGACATCGTCCTGATGGATCTGCGGATGCGCGACGTCGACGGCATCACCGCCACCACGATGGTGCGCACCCTGCGGGTGCCGCCGCCGGTGCTGATCCTGACGACCTTCGACGACGACGCCCTGTTGTCCCGTGCCCTGCGCGCCGGAGCTGCCGGATTCGTCCTCAAGGATTCGCCGGCCGAGGCGCTGATCTGGGCGGTCCGCGCGGTGGTTCGCGACGGCGCGTTCCTCGATCCGGCGGTGACCGAACGCGTTCTCCACGGTTTCCGACGGTCGGGTCGTGAGCAGGTGAGCACCGTACCCGGGCTCACCGATCGCGAGACCGATGTCCTCCGCCTGATCGCCCGCGGCCGTACGAACGCGGAAATCGGTGCGGCGCTCGGCATCTCGCAGGTGACCGTGAAGAGCCACATCAACCACATCTTCACGAAGCTCGATCTCCGCGACCGGGCGGCGGCGATCGTATACGCCTTCGACCGTGGGCTCGTGGTCGCCGAGTACGACTGAGCCCGTGTAGATCAGTCGTGCACGGTGGTGATCTCAGGGGCGATCACCTCGACGTCGACCCCGTCGACGAACCGGTACGGGCCCGCCACGAGCAGACCACCGAAGTGCTTGCGCAGCCGGGACATCTCGGCCCGCACTGTGACCGTCCGGTCGTCGACGCCGAACAGGTGCATCGACATCTGGGCCGCGGTGACGCCGCCGGGCCGTCGCGCCAGGAGGGTGAGGATCTCGCCGTGCCGGGGCGAACAGCGATGGGTCCAGGCACCGCTCGCGCCTTCGACAGTGACCTCGACATTTCGGAGACCCGACGCGTCCGGCGGTACCCGCACGATCACCCGTGTGGTGGATGCGTCCGAGGTCTCCGCGACGCGCACCAACCATCCGCCGGGCAACGCCTCGACGTCGCACTCCCCCAGCGCATTCACGAAGATCCGGCCGGGGCCGAGCCGCGGCGGCAGGATCAGTCGCGATCGCGGAGACACGGTGTCCACGGCGGCGACCCACCCGTCGGTGTCGACCGCCAACGCCGGGCCGGGCATGCGGGCGAGGATCGGCGCGGCCACCGCCCGCAACGAATCGAGTCGTCGGTGGTGGCTCTCGCGTAGTTGTGATTCGGCCAGCCGGGCGACCGCATGCACCAGCGCCAAGGTGGTCGGATGGATGGTGGCGGCCGGACCACTCACATCGACCACCCCCAACATCTCACCGGTCCGCGGGTCCTTGATCGGTGCACCGGTACAGGTCCACGAATGATGACTGCGCACGAAGTGCTCGGCCGAGAACACCTGCACCGAACGACCGGACATCAGTGCCGTACCGATCGCGTTGGTCCCCACCGAGCCCTCGGCCCAGTCGGCACCCTCGACGAATCCGAGAGTGTCCGCGCGCGTGAGCACCTTCGACGACCCGCTCCGCCACAGCACGTGCCCGTCGGCATCCGAGACGACCAGGATGTTGTCACCGTCGGCGATCAGCGAGTCGAGGCCACGTGCCAACTCGTCCACGACCTCCGCCAGGCCGGAGCGTCGGCGGCGTTCTTCGAGCTCCTCGAGCTGAAGCGTCCGTTCCCCGGCGCAGTCCACGTCCGGGTCGAGACCGGCACGTCGGAGTCGCTGCCACGAGTCGTCGATGACGCTGCGCGGACGCGCCGGCATGCGCCCGCCCGACATCGCCGCGTCGTGAACCGCGCTGAGAACGGACGCGAACTCGCGCGGATCGTCGCCGGCGTGCACCGCGGGCTCCAGCTCGGAGGCCGACTCGTAAGCGTTCATCTCTTCGATTGTGCGTCACGTCACAGACGACGACAACGTACCCCGCCCCTCGCAACCCCCTGCAACCCTTGCCGCCACCCGGCACCGGGGCGTCTGCTGTCCACAACCCGCTGTGTTCCACATCACGTTCGCGGGGCACATCTCGAGGAGGCATCATGACTCAGACATTGGAACCGCTGGTCCATCTCGACCGCACCCCGCAGAAGCGGATGGACGCCTGGCTGCGTGAGTTCGAATCCGCACTCGCCGCAGACGACATCGCCCGCGCGACGAACGCGTTTCTGACCGACAGCTACTGGCGCGACCTGACCGCATTCACCTGGAACATCAAGACGGTGGAGGGCCACGAGCAGATCGCCGACATGCTGACCGCGCGTCTCGCCGACACCCGGCCATCGAACTTCACCACCACTGAACCGGCCACCGACGACGGGGACGGCGTCGTCTCGGCGTTCATCGCGTTCGAGACCGCCGTCGGACGGTGTGAGGGACACCTGCGCATCCGTCGCGACGACGACGGCACCGACGGTGGCGGGCGCGACGCCGGGGAGGACAAGGCATGGACGCTGCTGACGACGATGCAGGAACTCAAGGGACACGAGGAGTCGGCCGGCCCGAATCGACCGCTCGGGGCGGTGCACGGTTCCGACCCCGACACCCGTTCCTGGGCGGAGAAGAAGGCCGACGAGGAACTGTCGCTCGGACGGTCGGCGCAACCGTACGTGCTCGTGATCGGCGGCGGGCAGGGCGGTATCGCGCTCGGCGCACGACTCCGCCAGCTCGGCGTGCCGTCGGTCGTCGTCGATCGCCATGACCGTCCCGGGGACCAGTGGCGCAAACGCTACAAGTTACTGTGCCTGCACGACCCGGTCTGGTACGACCATCTCCCGTACCTACCGTTCCCCGACAACTGGCCGGTCTTCGCACCCAAGGACAAGATCGGCGACTGGCTCGAGTTCTACACCAAGGTCATGGAGGTTCCGTACTGGAGCAAGACGACGTGTCTGTCCGCCGAGTACGACGAGGCCGAGTCACGGTGGACGGTTGAGGTCGACCGGGACGATGAGCGCCTCACGCTCCATCCGACGCAGCTGGTCCTTGCGACCGGGATGTCCGGCAAACCTGCCGTCCCTTCGGTCCCCGGGCAGGATGTGTTCGCCGGCGAGCAACACCACTCGAGCGCACATCCCGGACCGGACGGCTACCTCGGCAAGAAGGTCGTCGTCATCGGCTCCAACAACTCCGCGCACGACATCTGCAAGGCGCTGGTGGACAACGGCGTCGACGCCACGATGGTGCAGCGCTCCTCGACCCACATCGTGAAATCCGACTCGCTGCGGTCGATCGCCCTCGGTTCCCTGTACAGCGAGGAGGCGGTCGCCTCCGGAATGACGACCAAGAAGGCGGATCTCACCTTCGCCTCATTGCCCTACCGGATCATGCACCAGTTCCAGGTACCGGTGTACGACCAGATCCGCGAGCAGGACAAGGACTTCTACGAACGCCTCGAGGCGGCCGGCTTTCAGCTCGACTTCGGGGATGACGACTCCGGACTCTTCATGAAGTACCTACGCCGCGGATCCGGCTACTACATCGACGTGGGCGCGAGCGAACTCATCGCCGACGGAACGATCAAGCTGGTCCACGGTCAACTGGACCACCTCACCGAGAATTCGGTGGTGCTCGCCGACGGGACGGAGATCGACGCCGACGTGGTCGTCTACGCAACGGGGTACGGATCGATGAACGGCTGGGCCGCCGACCTCATGGGCCAAAAGGTCGCCGACCGTGTCGGCAAGGTGTGGGGACTCGGTTCCGAGACGACCAAGGACCCGGGCCCCTGGGAGGGCGAGCAGCGGAACATGTGGAAGCCCACCCAGCAACCGGGCCTGTGGTTCCACGGCGGAAATCTGCACCAATCGCGACACTATTCGCTGTATCTCGCGCTACAGCTGAAGGCGCGATATGAAGGAATCCCCACGCCCGTATACGGCTTGGCGGACGTCCACCACCTGAGCTGATCACCAATGAGAAAGGCCCCGCAACCACGAGGGTTGCGGGGCCTTTCTGAAATTGTGTTCGGCGGTGTCCTACTCTCCCACACTGATTAGGGTGCAGTACCATTGGCGCTGGAGGGCTTAGCTTCCGGGTTCGGAATGGGGCCGGGCGTTTCCCCTCCGCTATAGCCGCCGTAACTTTGTGAAACAACTGTCACACAACAGTGTTTATTTGTTTGTTGTGTGTTGTTTCAGAAGTACATAGTGGATGCGAACACACCAAAACCGTGTTTGGTGATGTTGTGGGTGTTGTTGGTAAGTCCTCGGCCGATTAGTACCAGTCACCTGAACACATTGCTGTGCGTACAGTTCTGGCCTATCAACCCCATGGTCTGTGGGGGGCCTTAACCCCGCGAAGGGGGTGAGAAACCTCATCTTGGAACAGGCTTCCCGCTTAGATGCTTTCAGCGGTTATCCCTTCCGAACGTAGCTAACCAGCAGTGCCCCTGGCGGGACAACTGGCACACCAGAGGTTCGTC